>NZ_JAVLAS010000003.1 GCF_032190635.1 Levilactobacillus zymae | reverse complement strand
TTAAAAAAGCACAAAATAAACTGTCAGAGATGATCATTAGAGGCACAAAACAAACGTTTTTAGATCGACCACTAGCTTATTACCATATCGGGATAGTAGAAAAAGAAGGCACTGACTTTTTTGTTCTCCATGCAACCAAAGACCATGGTTGCATTCGTCAACCGTTAGATCTATTTATTTCCGAAGAAGGATTGATTGACGTTTATCGGAAGAGTAGCCCTTTAATAAATCCCCTCAAAATACTAAAACGAGCCAAGTCCATGTTAGAAGCACCATACAATCCGAGCTTCAGATTAGATCAGCCAGGATATTACTGTTCGGACTACGTGGTTAATGCATTTAAAGATGAAAATATATTTCATCTATCCCCAATGGTATTTGGCCCTAACGGCTCTGTTTTGCCTGAATGGCAACAGTATTATGAAAATTTAGACTTGCCGGTACCTAATGGTCAGTTAGGGAGTAGTCCGAACTCACTAATTAGCCAAGGCCATCTCAAATTTATAGGAGCTATCAACAGCTGACTTTTAATACAGACAATTATTTGGCCATTTAGGTGAACGATTACGTGAGTTTAAAACACGATCTTGCTGGATATCCCATATCCCTGATATTAAAAAGACTACAATCTAGATAGCTGGTTAATACGGCTATCTGGATGTAAATAGTTTGCCTTATAATCTTGGAAAAACTATGTTTTATTTTTATCTCAGTGCTCAATAATCGAGTCTACAAGGTAAATAGGAGAGCGTAAAATATCAACGACATCATAACCGGTTCCCATGATTCCGATATACTTCAATCGTGATGTTTTGCTGCTCCATTTCTTGGGTAGGGTAAAGTCCTCGCCTTGCTTGGGTTTCACAATGTAAAACTTTTGTTTATTTATGACAGTTACTTGTGGTGTTTCTAAGAACACCTCGGCAACTTTTTGCGCTTGCTGTTGGTGATTGATTTGTTGCTTAATGGCTGCACTGCCAGTTAATTGTGTTGGGACATCAGCGATCAATTTCACTACGAACTTCTTAATTTGGCTCAAAAAGTTATCCGGGGTGCGTTCTTCGGTACTGATTTGCTGTAACGCTTGCTCCCATTTAGCCGTCATTTCTGGACTAGTTAGCAAGGGTTCGAGTTCGACCGCTTTACATAATGTTATCCCGGCTTCACTGACGTGCAGCTTATTTTTTTCAGTGACGAGATAGCCGCGTTTTTTTAATATTTCCAGTACATTTGCCCGGGTCGCACTTGTTCCAATGCCTTGCACGTCTTTGAGAATCGCCTGGGCTGCTTCATCATCAAGCGTTTTACCGGCCGTCTTCATGGCCGTAATCAGGGTACCTTCGGTAAATGGTACCGGCGGGGTCGTTTCTTTTTGCGGCGTTTGCAGATTTGCTTGGACTTGATCGCCTTGGTGAACGAGCGGTAGGGTGGCTGCCTCTTGCTGTTCGGCTTTGTGATCATCAAATAAAGCTTGCCAACCTTGCTTAGTTGGGACCTTACCCGTTGCTTTAAAATTGGCGTCACCAACTTGGGTAATAATGGTGGTTTCCTCGTACTCGTACGGATCAGAAAACATGGCTAATGTGGTTCTTAAAACCAAATCATAGACCTGTTGCTGTAATTTAGGTAAGGCAGCTAATTGATCTTTCGTCGGGACAACTTTTGTCATGATAATGGCGTAGTGTTCTTCAACTTTTTTTCCATTAACATAACGCTTATTTGGCGTGGTATTGGTTAAAGCGACTTGCTTAGAGACTAACCCCAGATACTTCGTCAGATTAGCCACTAAATACTCAAATTCTTCATCAGTGATATAAGCACAATCGGTTCGGAGATAGCTAAGGAACTTAGCTTCGTATAAACTCTGAATGGCGGCTAAGGTTTGGCCGGCACTGGCATGATACCGTTTATTCATGGCACTTTGCAGACTGGATAGTGAGAATAGTTGTGGACTAGCACGCTTTTTGTCTTGTTTTTGGACGTCCTTGATTAAACCGGCCTGCGAGCCTTTCTGAACGTGCTTAGCTTGCATGAATGTTATTAGTCCTGCTTCATCTTTAAATCGCTGATAGGGGTCTAATTTTGCGACGAATTTTTGCTGATTAGCAAGAATTTCAGCATTTAGTTCAAAATAGGGTTCCGGCTTAAAGTTTTTGATTGCCTGGTCTCTTTGATAAACCATATACAAAGTTGGCGTCTGTACTCGACCAATCGAGTACACCCCGCGCACCCCGTTTTGTCTTAATAGCAAGGTGTATAAAGGGCTGCCATTCATTCCAATTAGCCAATCGCTAATTTTGTGATTACAAGTGCATGCCCCCATCTTCATGCCGGTTTCGAGTTTGGTGTTGCCGCTGCTTTTTCGTCATTTCCCACTCGGTTTCTTTTAAGCCGCGTTCTTGTTTTTGCCGTTGGTAATCTTCATCACGAGCATATAGAACAGTCATGATCGCGTCACTAAAGGCCGTCTTTAAGTAATAGTCTGGACTAACTGGCTTGTAGTTCAGTGGTTGATAATGTCCGATATTTGCTTTTCTGTACTGGTCGTCCTTGGCTTGTTGCTCTTTTAACTGCATTTGAATTTTCTCGATCTGACTGTTCTTAATCGTCGGATCAGCTTTGCATTCGCCAAAAAAGAGTTGTTTAGTGCCATCATGCTTTAAAACCCGTTGTAAGTGATGATTTTCTAACTGATCTAAGCTAAGCTGTCCCGATAAATAAGCTAGTCCTTGTTGATGTTCTGGGGGACTGAACACCTGTGGTGAATTTGCTTGCCACTGTTCAATTGTTTCAGCCTGACATGGCTTTAAAACAGGATCATAGTACATCACGGCTGTATAGGCTTGTTCCTGTTTAGTCATTGGTAATTCATCTAAATCGCCGTTAGGAAAGGCTCTTCTTAAAACTTCCTGGTATTGGGTTTGAATAACTTGCTTCACAGCCATGATTGTTCGCAAATCTTTGACTGCGCGAGTAATCTTTTGCTGCTCGGTTGGTGAATACTTTTCTAGTAGACCTTGATCAACGTGTTCTAGACTTTCTAAGCTATCATCATGAATCATCAGCGTATATTTAAGCTCGATTTTGACTTCCTTTTCTTGTTGCATTAATAACTTAAAACCAACGTATGGCCGCTTAGTAAAGGTCAATAATTGTTGGGTCAACAAATCATCACGAATGTTCATTAAACGTTCGTTTAATTCACTACCCTTGAAAACTGTTTGTTCGCTATCGGTTTCCTTAATTAATTCTCGTCTTTCAGCTTGCGTGGTCTGTTCAAAATTAAGCTCTGGATAAAGTTTTTTCGTAGTGCGATCAACTACTTTATTTAAGAGTTCATCTGCTTTTTTGAGTGAGCTTTCTTGTTGGTTAATTGTCAATAATTGTTTAGTCACATCTTCACCAACCGCATGTTTAATTAAGGTGCTGTTTTTCCAATTAAATAGCATGCGCCGCTTATCATCTAAGTTCTCCAAACTGATATAAGTTTTCAGTTCATGGCTTAACTCTTTGACTACCCGTTTTTCATTAAATGAGAAGTGTTTACTTAGGCTATCTAAATGACCTCTATTGATTACTTTTTCTTGGTTATTTTTATAACTGGCTTTGGCCTTGCGATAGTCCTTAACTTGTTGGTTAAATTCTTTTCTTTCATGCCGCTTACTATTGATTCCCTCATGTTGAGTTGGAACTTCATTTATTCCTTGATCTTCAAAGGATTTTTCACTGATCCGATCGGGAATATTTTTTTGCTCTAAAACTTGATTTACACTAACCGCCCAATTGTGCCGCCATTCAGTTATTTTTTCTTTTTTATCCCAATCAACCAACCAAATTTTTCGGTTTCTCACATTCCCTGCAGGGGTCTTAGTTTTATTACCATGACTATCTAAAATGTATTCGGTTTTTGTTTTCTGTCCCCAAGTACCATCGGGGTTAAATGGGCGATTGGTTAACATCACATGAGCGTGCGGATTATCTGGGTGGTCGCGATGAATTGCCACGTCGGCTACCATGCCCTCATCAACAAAATTTTCTTGCACATATTTTGTCAGTAATTCTTTCTGTTCGGATTCACTTAATTCTACCGGTAAAGCCACGTTAAACTCTTTTGCATACCGTGAGTTTGATTTACGATCTTTCGTTTCAACTTCATTCCACAACCGCTCTCGATCACTGGCCCATTCTGGTGAATTTTTGGGGGTTAAAATAAAGCTTTCTGGCATAACCGAGCGGGCATAAAAATAGTGGCGACCTTCCTTATCATCAAATAGCTTTTCACCACTTCGATAAGCGGCACTGGCAATCGCACTTCGTCCTTTACCAGCACTAATATTACTAAAACTCATGTGAAAAATTGCCATGTCGGTCACCACCTTTCTTTGGGTTTATGGGTTTGACTTTGTTGTCGCCATCGGCGACTTCTAATACAGGTTTTAATGGGTTTAGCACAATGTCATCGAAGATGACGTGTAAGTGCGCATTGACCTCGTTTCACTCGGTCTTCTGATTCTATTAACTTTAACTTAGTGTATGCCTTCCGCTTCGCTATTTCAACTTTTATACTTTGACTTAACGTTTCCCTTATGATATAGTGTCGGTGATTATTTCTAATATGATTGGAGGGATCGTTATGTCTCAAAGTAACTTAGAAAAACAAGAAGCTAAATTAAAAGCCCTTAATCAAAAAATTAAGGACGAAAAAAATAAGATTGAACAACGGCTAGGTAAACAAATCATCAGTCAAGCCAATTTAGATTATGCTAATTTGTCTAACGATCAGATTAAGCTTTTATCCAAGCAATTTTCTGAATTTTTAAAGGTAAAGTCCGTAGATCATTAGCCATACGAGATGGGGAAATTCCATGTCTAATCAATATGAAAAACTAGTCGAGCAGCAAGCGCGTTTAAAACAAAAAATTGAGCGGGAAGATTTTAAATTACGGCAATCTAAATACTATGAAAATCGGCAAGCCCGCAAAGCCCGTTCTCGGATTAATTCAAAAAGGAGCTTTGCTAGAAAAATACTTCCAAGCTGATAACCTTTCGATCGAACAAACCGAAGAGCTTTTAAAAACATTCGCCGATTACGTTAATGCCCATAAACCGAATAAACTCAAAAACGATCAACCTAATAACTAGGCCGATCGTTTTTATTTTCAGGATTATGTTTAGCAAAGTTTTTTAACTGTTTTTGAATTCTTTGTGTAAGCTCTGCTTTACTTTCTTTGTGCTTCCTTTTACTTGATCGCTGTTGAATTATCTTTTGACCCTTACCTCTTCTTTTTGATTTTAGGTCAAGCGTAAAATCTGAAATTTTATTTTGATCTAGCTTACTTAAATGACCGATTTCTTTAAAGTTTAACCCAGCTTTGGGAAAGCGATAAATATTACCAAGATCGACCCAAGAAGGTTTCTTCAACCCAGCGGATTGCCAATCTTGAATCGGATAATACTGTTGCTTGATATAAGCCGACTTCTTTTCATACTGACTAGTAATTTTAAAAGCCTCGACCATCTGTTCTGATACCCGACGAATTAAAACTGGCCGAGACTTACCACCGTTAGTTTCTACAAAACTAACGTATAGGCTGACTAAGTCATTAGTCCTCATCTGGATCGTTGAGCCAATCAGCGACCTCTTTAGCGTCTTTGAACTCGGTGACTGGTGTCCCTTCGGTCGCCTTTAAAAAGCGTAAATTAGCTCTTTCTTCTTCGCTTAAAGACGCATTAAAAGGTAAAGCACCATTAGCAACAATCCGCTTGTAAAACATGTTAATGGCCGTGGTTGGATTTAAGCCCAATTCGCTTAAAACTGCTTCGGTATCATCGGCCAAATCTTTATCAATCTTGACTTGGACCCGTTTCTTTTCCTTACCTGCCATGATTGTCTCATCTCCTCTCTTTTAATACTACCATTATACTACCTTTTGAGTACCTTATCAATAGATAAAGCCCTAGTCTCAAATCACTTGAGCTTGGCGTTGATCTAAAGGCTGAACTTTTGAGCTGGTTAGCTCTGGCACTCATTTAAAAGCCCCTATTCTTCTGTTTAAGCCATTTAAATCTAACCTAAGTAAAATAGGTTAGTGAGTCTTAAAACTGCTTAGAAAGGATTTTGTAGCCTTTTAGGACTAGTAGTACAACCCACTGTTGTCGTTGTCGGCCGGCTTTTCTTCTTCGGGGTGTTTGGCCGCGTATTCTCTAGCCGCTTATTTATTCCACCAAACACCAAATAGATTTTGCATGGTGCCGTACAGGTAGTTTTCCACGTTCTTGATGTGCTTCTCATTGCTTCTTAGGGCGTTAAAGTAACGTCTCAAGGCTTTAGTCATTAAAAATTTAAGTTCTTCGTCGTCCAGTGGGATTATGACGCCAATATCTTTATGATCCTTCTCAACTCGGTACTTAGCATTTAAGATAATACCAACGAAGCGACGCATCTGTTGCGGGGTACGGCACCAAAAACAAACTAAGCAGTATTCATCATGTTACAGCACCCAAGTAAAAGCTACGAAGATAAAAACATTCATCCTCAAAATATGTAACCTAGAAAAAAGACCTCCAGTGTTAAACCGGGAGCCTTTTTTAGTATACCAATTTCTACTTAACATAATGGGGCTTATCCCAAGTAAACCCTTCACTCCCTGATAAAACAACGATCCGTTATTTGGCCTTTGTGAAAATTGCCGATGTGGGATTGGTATAGGTGAAAATCGCCCGAAAAATCAGAAAATCCACTTTGTGAAGTTAGCCATTCAAACGGCTATACCTTTACCTATAATCAGTGTATAAACCAATGAAAATTATTCTAATTTTCATTGTATCCAAATTTTTTATTTCTGGAATCAAACACTTTCTTCCACCAAGACTCACGACGCAAAATAAATGAATCATCCACTCTTGAATTATAATTTTCTAATATTGAATATTGAAAATTCTTTTTCACATATTCAAATCCAGCTTCTTTAATAAGCTCCTGTAGGCACTTATTCCCACCGTGACCATTACTAATGTAGCTTCTCCATCTATCTAAAAGCATGCCGTTTTTACTAGTTGCAGAACCAACATATAGCTTTCCATTAGATACATCACGAATTAAATATACCGCTTTTTGATTTGAAAGAGCGGTAATCCACTCACTTTTATTTTTTTCTAATACCAACTTTAACTGCTGATATGAAAGGCATACACTATCATAACCTGGAAAACCATCATTCTTATATACATCTGGTAAAACTTGAGAAACAACCAATTTTTCAAGTTTACTTTCCGCGTTAACAACTGAAGCTTGGAAATCTTTATGATATTTAATTAAAACCCTTCCATATAGTGGACGATACCGTTTTAATTCCTTTCCAGCATAATTTATTCCATGAATTACACCTAACTCTTCCGTAACCAATTTAACTGTTGTCAGAAGATAAATATCTCCCTTTACTCTAACCAAATTAATTGCAACATCATTAACATTAAAATAACGTTTCTGATTTCTCCAAAATAACCATTGATTATTAATCAGCTCAGGATTCGCTTGAAACACGTCTATTGGATCTTCTTCGGTATTCCATTGATTAAACTTAATTTTTACATTTTCTAGGTTAGACAAACCTAACAAATCATTTAAATAAATAGCATGTGTACTCAACAAAAAAACTCCTAACCCTTATGAATTTAATGTTGACGGGTTACGGTTTTCCGTTCAGTTTAGAGGGAGTGACGTTTTGAGCGCAGAATTGTTCCCTGGAATCAGCTATTTGGAATAACTGAACCAGAGTACAATTCTACGCTAAGGTTTTCCCTTAGTTCGTCGGTCGTTAACGCCCGTCGCTTGTCTGTACAATTGCGGTATTGCTACCACCACTCATTATAAACCTACGTTTTCGGTTTAACCTACTAAAAAACGCCCTAGCAGGCGTTGATGATACGTATTTGTGTTTGTTCGATCACCAACTAATCAGTGGCACCAAGCCGAAGCTTCGTTTTACCACCCGCGCCGTTAATGGTCGCGCTCACCATTCACCACCCAGCCGTACAGATGACCTTGTTGTGGTATAGCCAGACTTATTGAAGTCGCACTGGCAAACGTGTCCCCTTGGATTTAGACCCCAGCTTGTCCCCTAGGGCTTTAAAAATCGCACCGGCCATGATATAATAATAACTAAATTAAATTTATCTTTGTGGCGCTCACCGATTCCAGTCAGTGGGTGTTTTTTTATGTTCTATTTTATATTTTTAATAATACCCCACCTTAGCAAGAAAATAAAGATAAAATTAGTTTTTGTATACTAATATTCAAATAGTAATTTATACGAATATCCTAATAGTGAAATATACATTTAGTACGATATTCAAATATACGGATAGTAAAAAAATATGTACTGGTATATCAAGAACAAAGCGGTTGTTTTATTTGAATATTTGTATTCAAATATTCAAATATTCAAATAAACAAATAGTCCAATATTCAGATATACAAATAGTAAATTTAAATAAACACACAAATCAAAACAAATATGTGGTAATATTTTTTGTAGTAAGGAGGGGACATGTTGACTAAGAAAATATTATTCGGAAATTTTAAGGGCGGTGTAGGCAAGACAACCAATTCCGTGATGACTGCCTATGAATTAGCAAAGAAAGGGTATAAAACCCTTGTATGTGACTTAGATCCTCAATCAAACTCCACTCAACTATTGAGAAGAACATATGGATTGCAGCATAACTCTGAATTAAAGATTGATAAAACTATGATGGTTGCAATTCAAGAAGAAAAACTCCCCGATGCCATCGTTGAGATAATGAATAACCTGTACTTATTGCCTTCTTACAAAGACTTCGTTAGCTACCCGGATTTCTTGGAAATGAAATTTATGCCTAACGTGCCAAACTATAAAGAAAAAAGAATGTCATATTTCGGTACTCTTCTATCTGAAGTAGAGAATAAATTTGATTACATTATTTTTGATGTTCCGCCTACACTATCAATATTTACAGACACTGCTTTATACGATACAGATTATGTTATTATTGTTCTTCAGACTCAGCAAAGATCATTAGACGGTGCAGAAGCATTTTGGGAATATCTTCAAGAATTCTACAACAATCACACAGCTATAGACTTCGATATTGCTGGGATCTTGCCAGTCCTGTTAAAAAACAATTCCGGAATTGACAATCAAATCATAAAAGATGCTAGAGAAACTTTTGGCAAAGATATGATTTTTGAAAACATCATGCACCATATGGAAAGATTGAAGCGCTACGATAGAAAAGGAATATCAGAAAAAGGGCTAACTAGTGTAAACGACTTCCACGATATAAGGCTACACGCATTGTACGGCAAATTAACGGAAGAAATCATTGCTCGGACTGGGGGCAAATAGCAATGGCTAAAATGGAATTCAAAAAGCAAGATAGAAACCAGTTAAAACAAACAAAACCCGTAGAAGAAACTGTCATATCTCGTCCTAGTAAAACATTTGATATAAAAGATATGGAAAAAAATGAAACGAATAAGAATCCCGTTGGTCGCCCTCGAAAAAACAAAAAGTATGGAACTGTTAGACTTCAAAAAAATAATGTAAATAGAATTAACTCCATTCAAAATTCGTTAGGATATATTACTCAAGATGATCTTATATCAGCACTGTTGGACAAAGCTGAGCGTGAATTATCAAATGAGCAAAAAATAATGTTCGAAATGTATATGAAGACATACCAAAACCGTAGTTCAAAGCACCCATAGACGACACGTTCAGCTTTTAGACGTATACTTTGTCCGTTTAAATGAAGCAGAATGCATACAAAAAATCCCTCTATTATGCGGAGTAGGGGCCTTTTTTGTCGTCACTTTATAATTCTCAAGAGATACTTTGAGTGCCCCTGACAGCTTCATAAGGTAGCATTCGGATGTATCTGGTATATTATAAAGAGAGGCAAATTCTATAATTAATCCGAACAGAAATTAAAAAGCCCAAAGCAATCACTTACAATGGTAGTAGCTAATTCCAACCAATATAGGGAGTGATTACTTTGGGTACATCTACTTTATCACGTTTTCAACGTGGCGCACTAGCACAACTGGTCAATGAGGGGAATAAATCTTACCAAGTAATGGCTGACGCCTTAGGCGTCGCCAAAGCTACGATTAGCTATGAGTTGGACCGGGTTAAACCTTATGATCCAGAATTAGCTCAGCAAGATGCAGATCGCAAAAGGCGGAATTGCGGTCGTCGTTCGATGCTGACGGCAGCATTAGCGACTTTAATTACCAATCACTTACGATTAACCTGGTCACCAGAAACCATTGCGGCCGCTTATAACTTGAGCACTGCGTCAATTTATAATTGGCTTAATCGTGGCTGGCTCCCCTTCAAATTGACTGATCTACCCAATCGGAATGTCCGCCAGCACCGAGTGAGCGAAAATCGTGGGAAATTTACAAGTGGGACTTCCATCGAACAACGGCCAACAACTGTTAATCAACGGTTAGCTTTTGGTCATTGGGAAGTAGATACGGTGCTTTCTAGTCGAAGTGAGTCACGATCATGTCTGGTTACATTCGTAGAACGTAAGACCCGACTTCTATGGGCCATCAAAGCCCCTAATAGAACGGCTAAGGCTCTAAACACCGCCTTTGGCAAGTTTATGGGGGCCTTCGGTCCCCAAGTAAAATCCATTACTGTTGATCATGGTAAAGAGTTTGCCAATTATCAGGCCTTAGAACAGGATTATCAGATCAAAGTTTATTTTTGCCATCCATATTCACCATGGGAGCGAGGTTCCAATGAATATTTTAATAGACGGTTACGCTGGTTCTTCCCGAAAAAGACCAATTTTAGCCAAGTAACGACTGATGAGATCCTAGCAGCACTTGAACTAATTAATCAACGACCATTAAAAATACATCATCAACAGACTGCCATTGAAAGATTCCGGGCTTGTTCGGATTAAACTTGTAATTTGCCGAGATAATAAAAAGACCCCCTAGCGATAAAACTAGAGGGCCTTTTTAACTCTGCACAAATTGATGAAGGTAGTATTTGAGGTGAAATGCTACAGTAGGTAGTATAGCACTTTTAGTGTGACGAATTGTCAACTCAAGTGCAACTTTTTACCCATGAAGACTTCTGATGGCGTCTTCCAGCCTAAGACCTTGCGTGGTCGATTATTCAGTTGTTCAATGTAAGTCTCAATTTCCTGGTCGCTCTGAAGGTCTAGGTCTGTGTTCTTGGGAAAGTATTCTCTAATCAGTCCGTTGGTGTTTTCGTTAGTTCCTCGTTGTTGAGGCGCGTGTGGGTCAGGAAAGAAGACCTTTGTATTCAGACGTTCTGCCAGCTCCCTGTACCGGGCAAACTCCCTTCCACGGTCAGGAGTCACTGTTCTTACTCGGTTAGCTGGTAAGGCACCAAGCAGCTCAATCATGACGTCTCTAACAGTGTCAGCTTTTGCGTTGGCCGTTCGCTTCGAAAGCAGATAGCGTGATTTACGGTCAACTAATGTTACTAATGCAGAGTGTCCTGTTTTACCGCGTACTGTATCGCCTTCCCAGTGACCAAACCAGCTGCGATTTTCTGCCGACCGGGGTCGGTCGTGAATTGATGGCACGCCATTGAAGCGCCCCCGGCGTTCATTTATGGTGCCTTTGATTTTGCGCGTCTTGCCTCGGTGTCGAAGCAGCCTTGGTAGCCCGCGAGCACCATGGCTCTTCAATGGAACGCCGAGATTATCTAGGTAGATACCTCTGTAGATAGTCGAATAGCTGATGCGAATAGGACTGCCTTCTAGTGACAAGCGACCGGCAATCTGTTCAGGCGACCAATGTAGCACCGTGATATATCGAATGACAGCGTCACGAGTCCCCGGTCGATCGAGGATCCGAGGACGCCTGCTAGCCAAGCGAACCCGCCGGTAGCGGTCCTGAGCGGTGCCTGCCGAATAACTCCGCCAGCCGCCGTTACGTGCAATTTCACGGCTGACTGTACTCTTGGAACGACCTATCTCTTTGGCGATGGTATCAAGAGGTTTGCCTGTAGAGATACCAAGCAGTATCGATTCACGGTCTTTTAAGGTAAGATGGGTGTACGGACTCATAGTCGGGTTCTCCTTGTAGTTGGTCTTGTGGTGATTCCATTTTACAAGGACTCAGGCTATGAGTCTTTTCTATTTGACTAATTTGTTGCACTTGAATTGTAAATCCGTCACAATAAAAAAGCCCCCATTAACCAGAAAATGAGGACTCAGAAGAAGATGTTGCATATTATACACACATTCACATTGTAACACTTTTAGAGTATAAGAAAAGCCCTCACCAAACTGACAGTAGGGACTTACAAATCGTAAATGAAAGAGCACTCTCATGCTTCTTAATGTTAACACTTTTTTATGTAATAAAAAAGCACTCTAGCAAGGAACTAGTGAGCTTTTTTAAGGCAAAGATTTTCTGGAATAAAATCTAAGCAAGAGGTAGATTAACGGTAGATTGTAAAATTAATCCGAACGCTGTTCGGACAAAAAAGATCAGCTTCCTTTAAAATGGTGTTTACCACAAACCCATCTTTTAGGAGCTGATCTTTTGTCTAGTATAACCTATTCCGAACGAATTAAAATCGAAACCTTTTGTGAACTAGGGCTGTCCAATATCCAAATGGGCGTTCGGCTGAACCGATCACCGTCAACAATTTCTTATGAATTATCTCGATGTCAACCTTATCAGGCTGAATTAGCACAAACAGATGCCGAATACAAGCGATCACGATGTGGTCGGAAAACTAAGCTGAGCGATGAGTTAAAGCAAAAAATTCTCAACCATTTACGTCTAAGCTGGTCACCAGGAATGATTGCTCACGAATTTAAACTAGCTACTAAATCTATTTATAATTGGCTAAATCAGGGGAGAATTGATTTCTCCTTGAATGATCTACCTGAACATGGCGTACGCCAACGGCGTAACGTTGACCAACGATCCAAATATAATCAATCTTTGGGGCGATCAATTGAACAGCGTCCCATGATGATTAATCAACGTAATCGCATCGGCGATTTTGAACTAGATACAGTCGTTGGTCCTCGTGGGCATAGTAAGGCAGTTTTATTAACTTTAATCGATCGAAAATCACGGTTCCTTTGGGCATACCGGTTAAAAGATCGAACGACAGCGAGTGTTAATGAAGCACTGACTAAGTTCCTAACAACTTTTAATGGACCGGTGCACAGTTTTACTGTGGACCGTGGTACTGAGTTTAGTGGGCTAGTATCATTTGAATCACAATATGGTATTAAGACCTATTACTGTCATGCTTATACGCCAGCTGAACGTGGTAGTAATGAACGCTTTAATCGGAATTTACGTTATTTTTATCCTAAGGGGACTCGTTTTGAGCACATTAGTGCTCAAGATTTAACGACGACGTTACTCCAAATTAACCAGCGACCGCTTAAAATACTCGACTGGCAAACACCGTATCAGGTTATGCTGACCAATTTGTCCAAAAATTCGGATTAAATTTGCAATCTACCATCTCTTTAGAAGAACAATATTAATATGACTTATTGTCTAATTTTTCAATAACGGTACATAAATCACCAAACTTGGCATTTCCCCACCTAACCCATATAATTAAAAAACAATCATTGCATTGAAAACGTTTAACAAGGAGGACGACCATGCATTTAGTTCAAGCATTTTTACTTTCATTCACCGCATTTTTTGCAATTATGAACCCCTTTGCTAACTTGCCAATATTCGTCAGTTTGACTGCTGATAACAGTCGCAAGGAAATCAACGCGATTGCCCGACTGGCTTTTATCGTGGCGACCGTCATCGTGGTACTGTTTGCCTTTCTCGGAAATTACATCTTCACCATTTTTGGTATCAACCTTGCTGCACTCCGCATCATGGGCGGAATCATTTTGGGGTTGATTGGTTACCACATGATCCAAGGTAACGTTTCGCCGATCCAGCACGATCCCGAAAAATCCGTTAAGGATTCCGTCAACAGTAGTAACACCAACGTCGCGATTTCTCCGCTAGCCATGCCAATTTTGGCCGGCCCCGGAACCATTGCCACCACCATGAACTTGGCTAGTGGAACTACCCCCTTCATCGTCGTGGCCGCGTTCGTTGTTTTAGCAGTCATTGCTTACTTCATTTTTATCTACGGTGAACAAATCATGGACAAGCTGGGCAACAACATCATGAACGTGATCACCAAGTTAATGGGGCTGATTTTAGCAACCATCGGCGTCAAAATGCTGATCGTGGGTGTACAAGCCGCCTTCCACCTTTAAAATAAAAACGCACCCCCAAAGTCGGCTAGTTCGTGAGCATTAACAAGGAATCGTTGGTTATGCATGAACATGGTTACCAATTACCTATTAAGCGACGCAAACTGACTTTGGGAGCACGTTTTGGCTTTATTATGGTAAATTCTATAATTAATCCGAACAAAAATTAAAAAAAGCCCAAAGCAATCTCTTACAATGGTAGTAGCTAATTCCAACCAACTATAAGGAGCGATTACTTTGGGTATCTCTACTTTATCAAGTTTTCAACGTGGCGCGCTAGCACAACTAGTCAGTGAAGGTCATCATACTTACCAAGATATGGCTGACGCTTTAGGCGTTGCCAAATCTACCATTCACTATGAATTGAACCGGGTTAAACCTTATGACCCTGAATTGGCCCAACAAGATGCTGACCGCAAAAGACGGGCTTGCGGTCGCCATTCGATTCTAACATCATCATTAGTGACTTTAATTACCAATCACTTGCGATTAACCTGGTCACCAGAAGCGGTCGCGACTGCTTTTAACTTGGGTACCGCTTCAATTTATAATTGGCTTAATCGTGGCTGGTTACCTTTCGAATTAGCTGATCTACCTAATCGAAATATCCGACAGTGTCGAGTTAATGAACACCGTGGCACATTTACAAGTGGGACTTCGATTGAACAACGACCAACAATTGTTAATCAGCGGTTAGCTTTTGGTCATTGGGAAGTAGATACAGTGCTTTCTGGCCGGAAAGCGTCACGAGCATGCCTGGTCACTTTTGTAGAACGTAAGACGCGACTTCTATGGGCCATAAAAGCCCCTAACCGAACTGCCAAGGCCTTAAATAGCGCCTTTGAAAAGTTTATGGGAACCTTTGGTTCCCAAGTGAAATCTATAACTGTTGATCATGGTAAAGAGTTTGCCGATTATCAATCCATAGAACAAGACTATCAAATTAAAGTTTATTTTTGCCATCCATATTCACCATGGGAACGGGGTTCCAATGAATATTTCAATCGACGGTTACGTTGGTTCTTCCCGAAAAAGACTAACTTTGGCCAGGTAACGACAGATGAAATCCTGGCAGCGCTTGAACTTATTAACCAACGGCCATTAAAAATCCATCATCAACAAACTGCCATTGAAAGTTTCCGGGCTTGTTCGGATTAAACTTGTAATTTGCCTTATTTAAAAATGTTTTCTAATTTAATTTTATTATCGATCGTTTAAGAACGGCGTTAATTCGCCGTTCTTTTTATTGGGCAAAATTTTGCATAACGTTCGCAAATTTCACAGCTTTAGCCGATGCTGCCCTCCATCTGAAACTTAATCAACCGGTCTAATTCCACGGCGTATTCCATGGGCAATTGCTTAGTGAAGGGCTCCAAAAATCCCATAATAATCAATTGGGAGGCGGTCGCTTCGTCTAATCCCCGACTTTTCAAGTAGTACAGTTGGGCTTCAGAGATTTTCGAAACGTGAGCCTCGTGTTCAATCGTACCGTCGCTCGTTTCGATGTCGTTAACCGGGAAAGTATCGCTGGCACTGTCTTGATCTATCAAAATCGTATCACACTCAACGTGGGACTTAGCCCGTTTGGCCGCCTTAGTGTATTTAATCAATCCTCGGTAGTCCGCCCGGACGCCGTTATGGCAGATTGCTGCGTTAGCCGAGGTGTTTATTACTAGGCTACACACTCCCAAAACAAGAAGCGCAAAACAAGTGAGGATAATTTTATGTGGCTTCATGTACTCCACCTCTCACAATCTTAAATTTCTTTCGATAACGAATAAAAGTTGTCCGCTTTATACCGGTATTGCGGGCCACGTCCACATCACTCATACCGGCTTGATATAGTTTAAAGGTATGTTGTAAGCGGGGATCATCTTGGTTATATTGTGCTTTACGGCCATGGTATTTGCCCTGCTGTTTAGCGAGGGCAATGCCTTGTTGTTGACGTTCAATAATTCGTTTACGTTCGCTTTCGGCTTGGTACTTATACAATTCAATAATGAGGTTAGTCATCAGTTGGCGCAAGTTCGGATCAGAGATGCCGGTCATCGATGGTAAATTTAACACATCTAATGTAGCTCCCTTATCCTGAATGCTATTCATGATTTTGGTTAGGTCTTGATTATTTCTGCCTAATCGATCTAATTCAGTGACCAAAACAATATCCCCTTCACGGATATAGGCCAACATCTTTTGCAACTTGGGTCGATTGGTAGTTGCACCGCTTAATTTATCAGTGAAAAGCTTATCAACATTCTTTAAAGCATTTAATTGACGATCTAAATGCTGTTCTTTGGAACTAACGCGCGCATAACCAATAGTTGCCATTTTACCGCTCCTTTTTGGACAGTTCTAATGAACATCTGTATTTCCTAGTATAGCACAAAAATAAAAACGGCCACTAGGGTATACCCTAGTGGCCAT
This sequence comes from Levilactobacillus zymae, assembly GCF_032190635.1. Taxonomy (NCBI): domain Bacteria; kingdom Bacillati; phylum Bacillota; class Bacilli; order Lactobacillales; family Lactobacillaceae; genus Levilactobacillus; species Levilactobacillus zymae. The sequence goes on along the minus strand of NZ_JAVLAS010000003.1, from coordinate 25,300 downwards.
TTAACATCCTTCTAAAACTCATCAGAAATACTTTCATGGTTAAACTTGGGGTTTAACCTTATTGATTTAACATCCTTCTAAAACTCATAAACTTTAGAATTATGCCTAATAATGGGGTTTAACCTTATTGATTTAACATCCTTTGGATTTAGGTCAAGAATCTGGACACATTTTATGTATAATTTAAGCGACTAATTTTTCCTTTTCATTTGGAGTTAAATAATCAATGCTACTGTGAATTCGAGCACTGTTATAAAAGCTCTCAATGTAGCTGAATATTGCAGCATTTGCTTCTTCAAAATCCTGATAATGGTGTTGGTAAACCTCTTCTTTTTTCAAACTGGCGTGAAATGATTCCAAACATGCATTGTCATAGGGACAGCCACGCTTGCTATAAGAATGGCGAATATGGTGTTGCGCTAAGATCTGTTCAAAGCCAGCACTGCGGTACTGGCTACCCAGATCGGTATGCACAATTAAGTTATTAGTCGTCTTTCTAGTTTCAAAGGCTTGTTGAAAAGTGCTGATCACAAGATCAGCAGTCATATGACGGCTGATTTTATGGGCAATGATTTTACGTGAATATAAATCCTGAATGCTTGATAAATAACACCAGCCATTGGCTTTGGTGTGAATATAAGTTATGTCTGCACACCACTTTTGATTTGGACTGGTTGTACGAAAATCTTGCGCGAGTATATTTGAATAATCAGTCGCATCAATATCATTAGTTTGTTGATAATGCCACTTCTTGCGCGTGATTGATTTTAACCCCATTTGGCGCATTAATCGTTGAACTAGCTTAATACTGGCAGTCTTACCTTCTTTTTGTAACGCTTTTAGAATTTTAGGTGCCCCGTAGATACGTCTAGAATTAAAGTAAATGCGTTTAATCGACTGGCTAAGTGTCTTACGACGCTTGGCTTGTGGCGATACATGATTCTGCTGATGTTCATAGTAAGTTGAGCGTGGAACTGAGAGTACTTTACAGGTTTCTTTGATACTATGGTGCTTCAAATTAATATCAACGGCTGTCTGCCAGTCATCTGGGTTTACTTTTTGGCGAATATGGTTAAGGCTTTTTTTAAGATGTCATTCTCACTTTCTAGCTGTTTCAAACGTTTTTGCAACGCTAAAACATCTGATTTGGAAATTCCACTTCCTTTGTCTTCTTTAGGGTCTACACTTTCTGGTATTGGTGAATAACTAATACCGGTTTTTTGTCTGTTTTGAAAATCAGAAAAATAAAAAAGGACATCTGTCCTCTTTGTGCTACGATTTAATCGCCAAAACAAATCGAAAAGAGGAAATTCAGATGTCCCTAACTAATTCTATCTTATGCTTATTCGAAATAACAGACCCAAACTTAATTGTCACTGGTATTTCTAAAGAACGGTGTTCCACAAACCAACGTATTCATGTCGTCCATGCAACTTTGTCTTATCAACTTTTAAAGTGCCCACATTGTGGCCATAAAAGCTTAATTAAAAACGGAACTCACATGAGTCACCTGCGTTTAGGAACCTTATCCGGTGGTCGTTACGAAATGCATTTAAAACGTCAAAGATACCAATGTAAAGATTGTTCAAAAACCTGTGGTGCTAAAACTAAGTTGGTTAATCGTAACGAAACTTTCACACATAATATCAAACATCAAGTGATCGTTTTGGCACGCGATATGTTGACGAGTAAAGAAATTGCTAAACTTTGTGGAATTTCGCCAAGCAGTGTTCAACGAATCCTAAATGCCAATATTCACTTAGCCTATCGTGTTAAACATCTCCCAGAGAATCTTTGCTTTGATGAATTTCGTTCCTGTAATCACTGGATGTCCTTTAATTGTTGTGATGCCGTTAGTCATCGCCGAATTGTTACTTTAAAAGATCGGCTAAGTAAAGATATCATTGACTACTTTGAAGCTCGTTTTTCGGTTCAAGAACGTGCCCAAGTTCAATCAGTGACGATTAATATGGCAGCTTCATTCATCGCTTATTTCCCAATGCGGCCACGATTATCGATCGTTTCCATATTATTCAACTGGCTGGGCGTGCCTTAGATAATGAACGCACGCAGACCATTCGTACTATCCAAGATAAGCATTCACGAATTTATCATATTTTAAAATCTCAATGGCGTTTATTTCATCTTGATGAAATAAAAGTTAATGCCTGAATTGTCAAATCAAGTGCAACACTCACAACCCATTCTTATCAGTTGGTCTAGCTTAGTCGAAATCGGGTAATAAGGACATGGCAGTCTGGTAGCCCAGAACCTTGCGGGGACGAGAGTTAAGGATATCCTGGATGGCCTGAACGTTCACAATACTTAGCTCTTTCATGGACTTACCCTTAGGAATGAACTCACGGATTTCACCATTCAGATGCTCGTTACTGCCACGTTCCCAGGGCGAGTACGGATGAGCAAAATAGACATCCGGTCCCTTGACCTGGGAAAGTTTGGAAAACTCAGAACCGTTGTCAAAAAGCACCGTTTTGAAGTGCTCCGGTCCATAGTCGTCAACAATGTTCTGAAGCGTATTAAGGCAGGTATCGGCGTGGTAATTCGGTATCTTGACAATGATGGCATACCGTTTTGCCCGGTCAATAAGGGTCATTAGTGCTGGTTCACTGGCCTCACGCTTGCCCTTAACCAAGTCGCCTTCCCAATGGCCAGCGACCTGACGTTCTTGGGCCTCTACGGGAAGCTCTTCGATGGATTTCCCGAAGTTACGCTTGTTTAGGCGTTTGTGTGAACGATAACCGGATCTAGCGTGTCGCCGCAGCTTCATGGGTAAATCGCCATTCTTTAATTTCAGGACACCCGCGTCGATATAGCGATAGACAGTGGGCACTGAAGGACACCGGTCGTCCGGGTGATTGACCTGATAATAGTGCACAAAGGTATCTACGCTTAAAAGACGTTGGCGTTTTTTGAGCGCTTTAGTTAGCTGTAGGAAGAATTGTGGTGCCTTGTCAAGCCAGCTCTGGGCGTGACAGGCTTCACGGGCTTTATTGTGTAGTAATTGGGCAGACTCAGCCCAATAGACCAGTGTAGGTCGTCGATTAGGGCCTAGCTGGTGAACGCTCCCTCGTCGAATTTCACGACTGATGGTGCTGGGACTTCGGTGCAACATTTGGGCGATCTGATGGCAAGAACGGCCATCAAATCGCCAGTTCATAATAAGAGTCCGTTCGGCAGATTGGAGTTGTTGGTAATGACTAGTCGTGGTACGCTTAGATTGGGTCATGAAGACACTTCTTTCTTAATTCGTCGTTGATTTAAGAATAGGTCTTCATGGCCTTTTTGGTCCAATTATTTAAGTGGTGCACTTGAATTGTAAATCAGGCAATAAAAGTTAATGATTCTAAGGCTGTTTATTTACGCGGAATTAACGAGTATATGACGCAACAAAACGCCATTGATTTAGCTCTAGACGCTTTTCCCAGATTTAGATCTGTGTATCAAACCTATCAAGGTATCTTAAGTGCCATACAAAAAGGATGCTAATGCGTTCCAATCCTTACTTACTAACTACCAACCCACTAGTAATCAAATGGACATAACGATCAACACGTTTATCAAAAATGGTTCAGCCCTTCTAAACAGTTGTCGTTATCCATTTTCCAACGGTCCAATTGAAGGACTTAATCGTAAAATCAAGGCATTAAAGCGTAACTGTTTTGGTTTTCGAAATATTGACAACTTCTTTATCCGGATTAGTTTAATTCATGAGTAAACAAAAAGCACATTCACCGAAGTGAATGTGCCGTTCAAAATCTCCACCAATACGATTTCTAATATGATGTCAAGTATCAACTTATTTAAAAAAGAGTACACTAAACAGTGATAGCTTTTTGACAGAAAAAAGCTGTCATAAATATCAAAGAGAGCGTAAAATATCCTGTGTAAATGCATAAAAGATTTCTGAATTGTATAGAAATAGGGAATGCCTTCCCTTATGATATTTAGTAACCACAGAAAACATCACAGGAGGCATTCCCCATGAATGAACTTACCACAGAAATTATCGCTGCACTAGCCCAAAAGCAAGATTTGGACGAAGTTTTTCGTCACCACCTCGAAATTGCGATTAACCAGCTGCTTCAAACCGAATTGGCAGAGTTTTTGGGTTACGAACGCTACTCATACGCTGGGATTAACACTGGTAATAACCGCAACGGCAGTTATGAGCGCTCGTTTGATACGAAGTACGGCCAACTTAACTTAACCATTCCTCGAGATCGCAATGGCCGGTTTGAAAATCATACCTTGCCAGCCTACGGTCGGCACAGTGATAATTTAGAAACAACGGTCATTCAGTTGTATACCAAGGGAATTACCACTGCTGAAATTGCCGAACTCATTGAGAAAATGTACGGTGCTCACTACTCCAAAGCCACGGTTTCCAATATGACTAAAGCCGTCAATGAACAGGTTCAAGCTTTCCAGCAACGTCGACTGGCATCACAATATGCGGCCATCTTCTTAGATGCCACTTACTTGCCGTTAAAGCGGGATACCGTTCAAAAAGAAGCCGTTCATATTGCGATTGGCATTCGTCCAGATGGTACGAAAGAAGTGCTGAACTACCAAGTGGCGCCAACGGAATCGACTGGAATCTGGACTGAACTGCTGGGAACCTTGATCAAGCAGGGCGTTAAAGATGTGCTGTTGTTTGTGGCCGATGGGTTAGTTGGTTTGGATGAAGGCTTGAATCGGTATTTCCCTAAAGCCAAACGACAACGTTGCCTGGTTCATGTTGGGCGGAATCTGATGAACAAAGTTCGCGTAAAAGACCGCAAGGCCGTGATCAGTGACTTTAAACAAGTTCATCGGGCCGCCAACCGTGAAGCAGCCGAACTGAAACTGAATGAGTTCGCCAACAACTGGCATCAGAACTATTCCAAATTAATCAAAGATCTGCTTAAAATGCCGAATTTACTCACTTTCATGGACTTTCCACCAGCTATCCGGCAATCACTATACTCCACTAACCTGATTGAGAACTTTAATAAGCATCTCAAGCGCACCACCCACCACAAAGAACAATTTCCAACGGAAGATTCACTGGATCGCTTCCTGGTTTCTCAGTTTAATGTTTATAACGAGAAGTCTCTGAAGCGGATCCACCGAGGGTTCAAAGGACTCCAGGACACCTTGGAAGCATCATTTATTTAAGTTAGATACATATTATATGTACGAAGGCATTTCATTTACACAAGATTCTTGACGCTACCATATCAAATATACTGGTATTTAAATAGTCTGCTTAATGGGAAGTTCTTGCGTAATTATAAATTTGGTTTGTGCGGACCAAATTCATAATCGTCCTATCAAGCCTATTCACACAAGCAATCATGGCAACCATATCCGGTTTAGGGTGTGGTCCTTTTTTTAGCTTATAGTAGTAATCCACAATGTGATTATCAATGCGTGCTTTATTTCTAAGCATGGATCTAATCATTTCAAACATAATATAACGGGCACTACTTTGACCTCTCCGGTTAATCCGGTCAGCTTCTTTGAACCCTCCGGATTGGATTCGTCGTAGATCTATTCCAACGTAAGCATTCAGCTGCTTATAGCTTGGGAATCTCGCTATTTTTCCTGTAAATCCTAGTAACAGGGCAGTTGATATCTCTCCCGCCCCAGGAATACTCGCAATGAGTTTAAACTCCGGAAAAGTTTTCGCGTAAGTGATCAATTGGCGTTTTAATAAGTCATGGGCCTGATTATATCGCTGAATCTCTTCACAATAACTATGGATTTGATTAGTCAGAAATGAATTCGCAGGTTGTGCTGGGTACGATAATTGGCCTGCCTGCCAGACCTCATTACATCTACGTACGATTAAATCCGAATGGATTTTAGGACTTACCAAGCCAATGATTTGTTTTGCCATCGTTCCTGGAATATATCCTGTTAAAAAATCAGGGTGGGGAAAGAGACTAACAAAAGTTAAGCCGAGCACTGATCGAATTGGGTTAAATATATCGTTTAACTCGGGAAATGTTTGATCAAGTGCGGCATGTAAATGATTGATAATCCGGGATCTCTCCTTAGTTATTTCTAGATAGCGGTGTGCCATTAAATGAAGTTGCTCATATGGCCTTGAATATGGTCTACGACCATGAATCAGTGACTTCTGATCAATTCCCAGGAGCGCTAATTTAACTGCATCTGAACGGTCTGTTTTTTGCCTTCTCAACCCCGCCATGCGAATTGAGGACTCCAAAGGATTTATTTCAAGGTAATTCATTCCTTCATCGATAAAAAAACGAGTCAGAACTCTAGAATAAATACCAGTCGTTTCAAATACTGCCATGACTGGCAGGTCACTCGTAATTATTGACTTGAGCTTTGCCAATCCAGACTTATTATGGATAATCTGAAACTCCTTAATAACCGTATGATCGTGTAAAAGGTAGATTGCAAATTTAATCCGAATTTTTGGACAAATTGGTCAGCATAACCTGATACGGTGTTTGCCAGTCGAGTATTTTAAGCGGTCGCTGGTTAATTTGGAGTAACGTCGTCGTTAAATCTTGAGCACTAATGTGCTCAAAACGAGTCCCCTTAGGATAAAAATAACGTAAATTCCGATTAAAGCGTTCATTACTACCACGTTCAGCTGGCGTATAAGCATGACAGTAATAGGTCTTAATACCATATTGTGATTCAAATGATACTAGCCCACTAAACTCAGTACCACGGTCCACAGTAAAACTGTGCACCGGTCCATTAAAAGTTGTTAGGAACTTAGTCAGTGCTTCATTAACACTCGCTGTCGTTCGATCTTTTAACCGGTATGCCCAAAGGAACCGTGATTTTCGATCGATTAAAGTTAATAAAACTGCCTTACTATGCCCACGAGGACCAACGACTGTATCTAGTTCAAAATCGCCGATGCGATTACGTTGATTAATCATCATGGGACGCTGTTCAATTGATCGCCCCAAAGATTGATTATATTTGGATCGTTGGTCAACGTTACGCCGTTGGCGTACGCCATGTTCAGGTAGATCATTCAAGGAGAAATCAATTCTCCCCTGATTTAGCCAATTATAAATAGATTTAGTAGCTAGTTTAAATTCGTGAGCAATCATTCCTGGTGACCAGCTTAGACGTAAATGGTTGAGAATTTTTTGCTTTAACTCATCGCTCAGCTTAGTTTTCCGACCACATCGTGATCGCTTGTATTCGGCATCTGTTTGTGCTAATTCAGCCTGATAAGGTTGACATCGAGATAATTCATAAGAAATTGTTGACGGTGATCGGTTCAGCCGAACGCCCATTTGGATATTGGACAGCCCTAGTTCACAAAAGGTTTCGATTTTAATTCGTTCGGAATAGGTTATACTAGACAAAAGATCAGCTCCTAAAAGATGGGTTTGTGGTAAACACCATTTTAAAGGAAGCTGATCTTTTTTGTCCGAACAGCGTTCGGATTAATTTTACAATCTACCAAAAGAGCACAATTACTCTTTCCACGACTCACATCAATACCTAAAACGTGCACTTTATCGCCTTCCATATATTTTTGAGGTAACAACTTCGCAGATTCGTTCATTTTCTATATTCGATCTCAAGGACCCACATCCTAAATCTAACTGTTCACTACGTGTTGTTGGGCCAGTTTGACACTCGGAATGTATATTTCACTGATGTTGACGACCTCAACCTCAATTTAAGTATAGTAAAAGAGGTATCAAGATTGTCGTCACAATCTTGATACCTCTTACTTTAGGATGTTTGACAGAGACCCATCTAATATTCAAAACCAGAATATTAGATGGGCTGGCTTATATTCTGGGATCTAACCGCTGATTTGATCACTCTCTTTAAATAAGATGCACACCCTTATCAACGTAAACCACGTCGCCGGTCATTCCAGTTGCCAGATCACTCATCAAAAAGGCAGCCACATTTCCGATTTCGGTTGTTGTAACGCTCTTTTGATCAACGGTTCTCGACTCCGATTCCTTTAACAATTCACCATGATGCTTAATGCCGGTAACTGCTAATGTCTTAACCGCACCCGCAGAAATTGCGTTTACTCGAATCCCATTCACCCCTAAATCTGAAGCTAAATAGCGAACGTTGGCTTCCAAGGCCGCTTTGGCAACACCCATCATATTGTAATTTGGAATGGCCCGAGTTGAACCAAAATAAGTCAAAGTTACAATACTTGAAGGGTCATTTAGGATTGGTTGTGCATAACGACTCACTGCAATCAATGAGTAGGCACTAATGTTTTGAGCCAAATCGTATCCTTCACGAGTAGTATGTACCAGCCCAGACGTCAATGTCTCACGGTCAGCATAAGCGATTGCATGAATCACACCATCAATTTTGCCATACTTATTACCAATCTCTTCGAATGCATTTTTAATGTTGTCATCATCAGCAACGTCACATTCTACTAATTCTGAATCTTCAGGAACAAATCGTTGTAAGCTCTTCTTAATTCGATCATTTTGATAAGTTAAAATAACCTTAGCGCCTTGATCAATAATTGCCTGGGTACATCCCCAAGCAATACTGCGTTTATTTGCGACCCCCATGATCACAATTGTTTTTCCATCTAAAAAGCCACTCATTTAATTCGGCCTCCAAATAATTTTTCTTTTAAAAATTCCGGTAACGTTGCTCACGTTGGCGTAATAACTCGTCAATCGGTAAATTAGCCAGTTCATTAAACTGATTTGCCAGAAAGTCACGTAGTGGGCCTAAATTCTCACCAGAGTGGTATTCATGAATAATCTGATCAATAATACCATTTTCTTGTAACCATTCTGGTGTTAAATTTAAGGCTTCAGCTGCTTGCTGGACCTTTGATGAATCCTTCCACATGATGCTGGCATAGCCTTCAGGTGACAAAACGGAATAAATACTATCTTCAAACATAAATACTTTGTCGCCACAGGCAAGCGCAATCGCGCCACCACTACCACCCTCACCAACAATGATACTAATGTACGGTACCTTTAGTTGCATGCCCACTTGTAAGCACTTGGCAATTGCAGAACCAATACCGTGATATTCAGCATCCACATCCGGCCAAGCGCCAGGCGTATTCACCAGCGCCAAAATCGGTCGATGGAATTTTTCCGCCTGTTGCATTAATCGAAGCGCTTTACGATAGCCTTCCGGTTCAGGGCTACCGAAATGACGCTTGATATTTTCTTCCGTATCAGCACCCTTACGAATCCCAACCACCGTAATCGGTACATCCTTTAACAATCCAATGCCACCGATTACTGCTTGATCATCGCCATCAGACCGATCTCCATGGAGTTCAAAAAAATCAGTTGTCAAACCACGAATGAGTTTATCCGTTGAAATTTTATGACTGTCACGGGCTGCCTGAACACGTTGATAAGCTGTTTTTTTAGCCATGACTAGCCTCCCTCTGATGCAGTCGCAAAAATTGAGAGATTGTCTGCTTTAAATTGGTCCGCGGAACAATCGCATCGATAAAGCCGTGATCCAAAACAGTTTCAGCCCTTTGAAAATTCTTGGGTGGCTGCTTCATAATTGTTTGTTCAATGACTCGGCGACCAGCAAATCCAACCAAAGCATGAGATTCGGCTAAAATAATGTCGCCCTGCATTGCAAAACTGGCAGTAACGCCACCAGTCGTTGGATCACAAAGAACCACCAGATAAAACAGTCCGGCTTTGCTGTGAGCCTCAACAGCCTGGGACACCTTTGCCATTTGCATCAGTGACTTGATCCCTTCCTGCATCCTCGCACCACCAGAAGCCGTAAACATGACAACCGGCAACTTTTCAGTGGTTGCTTTTTCGAACAATCGAACAATTTTTTCACCAGTGGCACTGCCAAGACTACCCATGATAAAGAATGGGTCCATAATTCCGGCCGCCACTTTTTGATGATCCAGTGACCCGATTCCAGTCAAGACACTTTCCTTAATTCCGGTTACCTTTTTTGCTTTTGCAATTTTACCCCGATACTTCTTATCGTCATATTGGTCGGGAACCGTTACGTCTGCATCCATTTCGTCAAAGGTATCAAACGTAATCTTAGCCCGCCTGCGAGCCGTAATTCGAAAACCAAATCCACAATTAGGGCAGGTTCGCTGCTTGCCCATTCTCATCGAAAAAAACGTTGTATGGCAAATTGGGCATTCTTTCATTAAGTTATCGGGGATTTTATCCATTCGCTTTTTTAATTCATCACGACTGGGCATTTTAAACCGACTTTGCAGCATTTAATCCCCTCCTACCAGCAAGAACATCATTTTCAATAAAACTAGTCGAGTAGGTTCCCTGTTTAAATCGATCAGATGTAACTAACTCATATAAAAAGGCTTGATTGGTTATGACACCCGTAATTTCAAGCTCACTTAACACCCGTTTCATCTTCGCAATGACCGCATTCCGGTCATTTAAATGAACGATTAATTTAGCGATCATTGAATCATAAAAAGGTGAAATAAAACTGCCGTTGGTCACACCAGCATCAATTCGGACACCCAATGACCCATCAGGGAAAAATAAATGGGTAATTTTCCCGGGTTGAGGAGCAAAGTTGTTTTCGGGGTCTTCGGCATTTAATCGACACTCCAAAGCATGTCCCTTAACAGTCGCATCTGCTTGAACAAAGGGTAATACTTCATTAGCAGCAACGGCTAACTGACCCTTTACCAGCTCAATGCCGGTAACTTCTTCGGTAATCGTATGTTCAACCTGAAGACGAGTATTCATTTCCATAAAGTAAAAATGGTGATCGTGATCCATCAAAAATTCGTAGGTCCCAGTATTTGTATAACCAAGTTTAAGCGTTGCCTTGGCAACAATTTCACCTAATTCCTGACGTTCTTCAGGAGAAATCAAAATACATGGACTTTCTTCAATTACCTTTTGATGATTTCGTTGCAGAGAACAGTCACGTTCCGGTAAATAGACAACGTGGCCAAAATTATCCGCAATCACCTGCATTTCAACATGTTTGGCATCTCGGATTAGTTTTTCAACATACATACTATCATCACCAAATGATGCCTTGGCCTCACGTTGGCACTGCTCGAATGAATCACGAAGCTCTTCTGGCCGATCAACCTCACGGATACCTTTACCACCACCACCGGCAGCGGATTTCAATAAAACTGGGAAACCAATTTTTTCAGCAATCCGTTCAGCTTGATCAACTGAAGTGACATCACCCTCGCTACCAGGGATCACCGGAACGCCCGCGGACTTCATTGCCTCTCTGGCGTTAGCCTTGTCACCCATCAGTGAAATCAATTGATGGCTAGGACCAATGAATTGAATATGACAAGACTCACACATTTCCGCAAACTCAGCATTCTCAGAGAGAAAACCGTACCCGGGATGAATGGCTTCACAACCAGTTAAAGTTGCGGCACTCATAATTTGGGCCATATTTAAATAAGAATCACTCGGCTGGGCACCGCCAATACAGATCGCCTCATCAGCTAAATGAACAAACAAGCTCTCCTTATCAGCACTGGAATAAACAGCAACTGCTTCAATATTCATGTCATGAAGTGCTCTGATAATTTGCACAGCAATTTCGCCACGATTTGCCACTAATACTTTTTTAAACATATGCTCACCTTCTTGTACTTAAAAACGTTTTGGAACGCCATTTGGATTCATTCCCGAAATGAGCCAGGTTTCTCATTCCACCGCAAATATCAGGTCGGCCTCACAAATCACTTGACCGTCTCGAATAATCGATCCGTGACCTAATCCAATGTTCATTTTGAGCTTTTTCATTTCCACTTCAAAGATTAACCGGTCGCCTGGTCGAAAATCATCTTGAAAAGTGGCGTTTTTTATGCCGCCAAAAAACACATTTTTCCCTTGATATTTTGGTAATGACAGAATGGCAGCAACCCCAGTCTGAGCCATTGCCTCAATCATAATTGGCCGTGGGACAACTAACCGGTTAACCGGCTGGTTGGCAAAGAACCATTCATTAATGGAAATCAGTTTCACCGATCTTGCCTTAACACCTGCTTGAACATCCAAAAAGCGGTCAATCATTTCAAAAGGATAGCGTTGGGGAATCACATCATTTACGTTGGGTGTCATTATTATCTATCCCTTCTTAACTTGAAACAGTGGCCTGATTTACAATTCAAGTGCACCACTTAAATAATTGGACCAAAAAGGCCATGAAGACCTATTCTTAAATCAACGACGAATTAAGAAAGAAGTGTCTTCATGACCCAATCTAAGCGTACCACGACTAGTCATTACCAACAACTCCAATCTGCCGAACGGACTCTTATTATGAACTGGCGATTTGATGGCCGTTCTTGCCATCAGATCGCCCAAATGTTGCACCGAAGTCCCAGCACCATCAGTCGTGAAATTCGACGAGGGAGCGTTCACCAGCTAGGCCCTAATCGACGACCTACACTGGTCTATTGGGCTGAGTCTGCCCAATTACTACACAATAAAGCCCGTGAAGCCTGTCACGCCCAGAGCTGGCTTGACAAGGCACCACAATTCTTCCTACAGCTAACTAAAGCGCTCAAAAAACGCCAACGTCTTTTAAGCGTAGATACCTTTGTGCACTATTATCAGGTCAATCACCCGGACGACCGGTGTCCTTCAGTGCCCACTGTCTATCGCTATATCGACGCGGGTGTCCTGAAATTAAAGAATGGCGATTTACCCATGAAGCTGCGGCGACACGCTAGATCCGGTTATCGTTCACACAAACGCCTAAACAAGCGTAACTTCGGGAAATCCATCGAAGAGCTTCCCGTAGAGGCCCAAGAACGTCAGGTCGCTGGCCATTGGGAAGGCGACTTGGTTAAGGGCAAGCGTGAGGCCAGTGAACCAGCACTAATGACCCTTATTGACCGGGCAAAACGGTATGCCATCATTGTCAAGATACCGAATTACCACGCCGATACCTGCCTTAATACGCTTCAGAACATTGTTGACGACTATGGACCGGAGCACTTCAAAACGGTGCTTTTTGACAACGGTTCTGAGTTTTCCAAACTTTCCCAGGTCAAGGGACCGGATGTCTATTTTGCTCATCCGTACTCGCCCTGGGAACGTGGCAGTAACGAGCATCTGAATGGTGAAATCCGTGAGTTCATTCCTAAGGGTAAGTCCATGAAAGAGCTAAGTATTGTGAACGTTCAGGCCATCCAGGATATCCTTAACTCTCGTCCCCGCAAGGTTCTGGGCTACCAGACTGCCATGTCCTTATTACCCGATTTCGACTAAGCTAGACCAACTGATAAGAATGGGTTGTGAGTGTTGCACTTGATTTGACAATTCAGGACTTGAAACAGTGGTTGATCATACTCAACCATACTGCCATCCTCAACCAAGATATTTGAAATTGTTCCTGAAACATCACTCTTAACTTCATTGATCATCTTCATTGCTTCAATAACGCAGACAACGTCCCCTTTTTCAACTTTATCGCCCTGCTTTTTAAAGGCAGGCTTATCGGGACTTGGCGCGAAATAGATAACACCTACCAGCGGTGCTTTAATTTCGGCGACATCAGCTGCCGAATTAACAGCTGGCGTTGTTGATTCATTCTGTGATTGTTTTGACGTCGGTTTAGGTGCGCTAACAGTGTCATTAGGTGTTGTTAATGTTGGCTCACCTACAACAACTTGGTCACCAGCCTCACGTTTACTCAATGCCAATTTAAAATCATCCTGCGTTAACTCAAAGTTTTTGAGTGATGATTTATCAAACTTATCTAATAACCGTTCAATTTCCTTCTCGTCCATAACTTTAATCACATCCCTTAAATGCAATTACAGCGTTGTGTCCTCCAAATCCAAATGAGTTACTGATTGCATAGTTAACAGTTGTTTTCTTATTGGTGTCATCAACTAAATCAACATCACATTCTTCATCTTGGTTAACAACACCCACATTTACCGGCATTTGGTTTCTTTGAATTGCGCCGATTGTTGCAACAGCCTCAATCGCACCGGCTGCGCCCAATGCGTGGCCAGTCATACCTTTGGTACTGCTTACCTTAACATGATCATTCTTTGAGAAGACCACATTGATTGCCTTGGATTCAGCGCTGTCATTGGCATGAGTACTTGTTCCGTGCGCGTTAATATAGTCAACATCAGTGGCATCAATTTCAGCCTCGTCAATGGCCATTTGCATTGCCCGTTTAGCGCCGGTTCCCTCTGGATCAGGCGCTGTCATATGGTAAGCATCACTAGTCGTTCCATAACCAACAATCTCAGCAAGGATCTTAGCGCCACGTGCTTTGGCATGGTCATAACTTTCCAAGACCAGGGTTCCAGAACCTTCACCCATTACAAAACCATTTCGGTCTTTATCAAACGGAATTGACGCTTTCATTGGATCTTCGGTCTTCGATAATGCCGTAATTGCAGCAAATCCTGAAATACCAATTTCATTTACTGAAGCTTCAGTTCCGCCTGCAATCATTGCCTCAGCTTTTCCTTCTTTAATATATTCAAAGGCATTGCCAATTGCATTAGTCCCTGACGAACAGGCAGTCACAATAGCTTGACTGGTGTTACGGGCCTTGAAGGCAATTGAAATATCACCGGCAGCCATATTAACAATGGAATTAGGCACAAAGAGAGGTGATACCCGCTTAGGTCCTTTGTCGTGCATCTTGATGACTTGCTCTTGAATGGTCGTCAAACCACCAATTCCTGAACCATAAATGACGCCTAGTTCCTCTGGTTTGATATTGTCTTCATTCAAGCCAGCCATTTCCATCGCTTCGTGAGCACTATATAGCGCGTAATTGACAAACAGATCATTTCGCTTTGCGGTTTTTCGGTCCAAGCGCTTCATTGCGTCAAAGTCCTTGACTTCACCGGCAACAGAAATTCCAGTTGCTTCTGCATCAAATTTGGTAATCTTATTAATGCCAACCTTCGAATTTAATAAGTTGGTCAGAAAACTATCAACATCATTTCCGAGTGGGGTAACGGCACCCATTCCAGTAACAACGACTCTGTTCATGAATTTATCTCCTTTAGCAATTAAATTGTTAATCCACCATCAATTGTGATGACTTGACCTGTTAAATAATCATTATGCACCAAGAACGAAACTGCGTCGGCAATTTCTTCCGGTCGGCCAAATCGTTTCAACGGAATTTGATCAGTGAATTCTTTTTGACGACGTTCGCTCATTTTTCCAGTCATATCGGTTTCAATCATTCCCGGAGCAACAGCATTACAACGAATATTACGTAAAGCCCCTTCACGAGCGGCTGTTTTTGTCAAACCGACTAGTCCAGCTTTACTAGCGGAATAATTAGCCTGCCCAATATTACCATGCAAGCCTGAAATACTGGAAATGTTGACAATGACACCAGAACGACTCTTTTGCATTGACTTCATTGCAAACTTGGTCATGTTAAACGCGCCAATTAAATTTGTGTCAATAACTGCTTTAAAATCCGACAGCTTAGTGCGGCTCAATAATTTGTCGCGGTTAATGCCCGCATTGTTTACTAAAACATCAATTTGACCATATTTTTCCAGCAAACTGTCAATCATTGCTTGGGCATCATCTTCGTTGGCCACGTCGCCAACCAAATTATCAAAAGTAACTCCCTGATCACTTAATTGCTGCTTCACATCATCATCTAAAGCATGGTGCGTATTTAAAACAACTGTCATACCATCTTTTGAAAGCCTTTTGGCAATCGCTAATCCGATCCCCTTTGCGGCACCGGTTACTAATGCAATTTGTTTTGCTTCACTCATTATTTCACCAACTTTACATTTGATCTGACATCATTCAATGTCTTAACACTATCAATATGTAGTGTGTCAACAGTTGATAACGATTTTGCAAACTTCATCAACGTATCACCCGGACCGATTTCAATCATCGTATCACTGCCCAAATTGACTAAGGCTTTGAGGCAATCAATGAAATGGGTCGGATTAACCAACTGATCAACCAGCGTCTGTTTCATATTGGCAACATCAAATTGGGTCATTGTTGTATTACTAATAACAGGAAACTTAAACTCATGAAAGTCAACAGTTTGAATTCGATCAGCTAATAAATCACTTGCTTCTTGCATAAACGGAGTATGAGAAGCAACCGTCATTTTTAACGGAACAACCCGCTTAATCCCATGTTCATGAAGATAAGTGGTTGCTGCGTCCAAACCGGCCTGTGTACCCCCGATAACAATCTGCGAATCGGTATTAAAATTAGCTGGGTAAATATCACCTGCTTGAGCACCAACCCGGCAGGCTTCACGGACTAAATCAGCGTTTGCCTTAAGAACAGCTGCCATTTTACCCGGATGATCTTTTCCTGCTTTATCCATATAGCGAGAACGATCACGAACCAGCTTTAGCGCATCAGCAAACTGAACACCACGAGCAGCTATAATTGCACTATATTCGCCAAGGCTCAATCCAGCAGCGCCCACTGGTGATCCGAATTCTTTTTCAAGAATCCGAAAAATACCGGTACTCATTGCGACAATGGCGACCTGGACATTATTGGGATCATCCATAACCTCTGATTTACTCAAATCCATATTAAGTGCAGCAGAAGCTTCCTCAATGGTTTGACGATAAATTACCTCTTGTTGGTAAAGGTCCTGCCCCATCTCGGGAAATTGTTTTCCCTGACCGCTAAATAAATAACTTAATCTCAAAGTATCAACCTACTTAGTTTGTTGTTTAAAAACGTAATCTACCAAATCACCAACAGTTTCCATACCTTTGTCAGTTTCAGTTTCAATTTCGATATCATAAGTATCTTCAATTTTGTCAACAACTTCGAAGATATCCAAACTGTCAAGATAAAGATCATTCTTGAAATTAGTGTCTTCTTTAATTTTGTCTGCATCAACATCCAATTGGTCCACGATAATATCCTTTACCTTGTTAAATACTTCTTCTTTAGTCATCATTAATTTCCTCCAATATAGTTGTTTGTTTTTAATTTGATTAATTAATTTTCTATGAGCAATATCGTTAATAAGTCAGTAACATGGTTCCAACTGTTAAGCCACCACCGAAGCCACTTAACGCAATTGTATCGCCACGTTTGATAATGTTGTGTTTTACTAGCTGATCCAACAAGATCGGTTCGCTGGCAGCTGCGGTATTCCCAAATTCACCGATGTTAACCGGAAATTTGGTCATTGGCAGCTCGAGTTCATCCGCAATCCGCTCGACAATTCGAACGTTCGCTTGATGAAGGACATAGTGGTCAACATCTGTCGGTGCTAATTTAGCCACCGATAATGCATGGTTAACCGAATCGGGAACATTCTTAACCGCGAATTGATAAACACGCCGACCATTCATCTTAAAGAACGGCTTGAATGGTTGATGATCTGATGAAAATGGTGATGGCTGACCAGTCTTACCAGCCGTTAAATAGCCACCAAGACTGCCAAGGGTTGTCATACTATCTGCAAGATATGACCCATCAGCAGTTGTCTCGTTCGTAACCAAAACCCCACCGGCACCATCACCAAACAAAACGGCAGTGGATCGATCAGACCAATCCAAAAGCTTACTTAACGTTTCACCACCAATTAAAATGGCATTCTTTTTATGATCTGCCATCAGCATTTGCCGAATTAGCTTCAATCCATAAACAAACCCTGAGCAGGCTGCATCAATATCAAACGCCATCGCCTTAGTAGCACCAATGTTTCCTTGCACAGTTGCACTGGTAGAAGGTGTTAAATAATCAGGTGACATGGTTGCAACAACGATCAAATCAATATCGTCAGGCTGCAGTTCGCTTTGAGCAAGTAATTGCTGAGCAACGCTGGTACAAAGTGAGCTTGTAGTTTCAGTAACGGCAATATGCCGACGCTTAATTCCCGTTCGCTTAACGATCCACTCATCAGAGGTGTCCATCATCGTTGAAAGTTCATGATTATCAACAACTCGCTCAGGCACTTGACTCGCCGTAGCTACTATTTTAAAATCTTCAAATTTCATTTTGATGAAACCTCGTCAATAAATTTCTCAACGTTAACCAATGCCTGCCGCATCTTTCGAATATCGGATCCGTCAAATCCCTTTAAGCAACTTTCAACCAACTGGCGATGGAACGCATAGTGGGCACGATAAAGCAATCTGCCCTTACTCGTCAGCCCAAGGTTGATAATCCGACGGTCCTGTTGGTTAATCATTCGAATGATGTAGCCTTTTTTCTCAAGGTTATTAAGATTGGCAGTTAACGTCCCTTTACTTAACTTCAAAACACGTGATACTTCTGAAGTTGTTTTCCGATCATGAAGGCCAATTGTATGAATAAGATGCAATTCTTTTGCAGTGATGCCCTTAAATCGACTCTTTCGAATTTCACTCTCTTCAATTCGCATTATCTGATCATAAATATCTATCAAAGCCTCACTTATGAAATTGTAATCATCTTTAATTTCATCACTCGTCGAATTCATTCATTAAATCTCCTCATTCACTCTCGGTCTAAATCTTTTTATCTGGATTTGGAACAATGAACGTTAAGTCGGCGGAACAAGCCACTTTGTCTTCAACTTTGGCAGCGCATTTAACTTTACCCATGTTGTCACGCTGTTTTTCCATTTCAACATGTAGCTTCAAAACATCACCCGGACGAACAACTTTTCTGAATTTGGCATTATCAATGGCACCAAGGTAAGCTGTCTTGCCACGATATTTTTCCGTCTTGAGAATTAAAATCGAAGCTGCTTGAGCAAGCGACTCGATAATTAATACGCCGGGCATAACTGGATTTCCAGGAAAATGGCCTTGGAAAAATTCCTCGTTAATTGTGACGTTTTTGGTACAAACGATCGATTCACCCGGATTTAATTCATCGACTTTATCCATAAACAAAATTGGATATCGATTGGGAATTAGATCCATAATTTTAGCTGCATCTAATACACTCATTGCTTTCTTCCTTTCGGTTGCAAAACTGATCAAGTATCACGCCAGATTAATTCGACTTTCGAACTAAATTGTCAAAAAAATTTGGTTGATTTCACTTCATCCATGTCCAAATTTTGAACATCTCACATCATAACCTAAAATAGTTTGAAATTCAAACTATTTTGGTTAATGGCGTAATAACCGATAAAACTAAGAACTGAAACTTGAAAGCTAATAATCACGCCAAAGGCGTGTGGTTATTGGCTTTTTTGGCAAAAAAATAAACGCAAGCTCTCCTGCGTTGTATACTTTAGTCGACCAAAACCAAGATACAAAGGAGACTTACGTCATGAATATTATAAGACAAAAAAATACAGAAAACGAGCTTCACAATATTGTTCATCAATTTACTTCCCTCATTGGTCTATCTAAACTCACCAAGTTGGTGAATTATCGCCGGCATTCAGAAATCAGCTTGATGAAGGTCATTGAATGGCTGCTCACGACAAAGTTCCTGGGACGCTCGCTTTATCGAGCCCATGAAACACCTAACTTTACCAGTCGCACCGTCAGAAATAATTTGAACGATGGCCGGATCAATTGGCAACGCTTGATTTGTCAAGTTGGGAGTCATTTAATCAAGCATTTACGACCGTTTATTGACCGCCGGCGGCGGTTAGCATTGATCATTGACGATACACTCTTTTCCCGTGAGTACGCCACCCAAACCGAATTACTAGCGCGAGTCTTTGACCATGACAAACAGTTATATATTAAGGGATACCGGGCTTTAACTTTGGGTTGGAGTGACGCCAATACATTCTTACCGATCAACTTTGCATTAATGTCTTCCAAGAAGCCACAAAACGTCCTTGGAAAATCAGCTAAAACAACCGATCAACGAACAATTGCTGGCCGGAGACGTCGCCAAGCACAGCAAAAAATGAACCTCGTTTCATTGCAACTTGTCAAGCAAGCCCTCGCAAATGGCGTTCTAGCTGACTATGTGTTATTTGATAGCTGGTATAGCTCACCAAAAATGTTCTATGAATTAACCAAGTTGGGATTAAACGGCGTGGGCATGCTTAAACGGTCCAGCAAAATTTACTATCAATATCGCGGACGGCAATATTCAGTTAAAGCATTATACAAGCGACTGCAGGCCTCAAAATATCAACCCAAGCAAGCTTATCAATACAGCTGCTTTGTCGAAGCGCACGTCGGGAACCAAAAATTCAAGCTTCGCTTGGTATTTGTGGCTAATCGGGCCCGTCAAGATGACTACCTAGTACTGGCAACGACTCAGTTAGGCCTTCAGCCACAAGAGATCATTCAACTATACGCCCGAAGATGGCAAATTGAGAATTACTTTAAAGTTGCCAAGCAATACTTGCGGCTCGACAAATCACAAGTTCAAAATTATGACGGGCTTTGTGGCCATTTAGCAAGGATCACCCCCACATACGTGGGGAATACCCAGCTTCATGACTAATCGCCCGTAACTTGTTAGGATCACCCCCACATACGTGGGGAATACTAAAGCTACCAGCTGAGCATGAGTCCCAGTAAGGGATCACCCCCACATACGTGGGGAATACTTTAATTATGATCCAGATTGGGGAAATTAATTGGGATCACCCCCACATACGTGGGGAATACGTATATAGCGATTTAAGGGCATTAGATAACGCGGGATCACCCCCACATACGTGGGGAATACAAAATGACAGCAAGCGAAAAGTTACAACAATTAGGATCACCCCCACATACGTGGGGAATACTACCCTTAAATCGCTATATACGCCCTTACCTAGGGATCACCCCCACATACGTGGGGAATACACTAAACGATCCCCGTCATAACAGCATTTATAAATTAGTGAATGCCAGTTTTACATGAGTTTGATTCCTAATTCAAGAGTTATTTGAGCACCAGATAATACATAATATGAGCTGCTTTTAATTTAAAAGTGGTCTTCATAAATAATGGTGCCTACATGCTAATAAAAAATAGCCGCTTTAGCTCCGCAAGCTAGCGGTTGTTTAATATCGTCATATAGCTCGACATAGGAATCCTTGTTCATATGGGCACTCACAGTATAGCATAACAACTGGTTAACGTTGCACGCCTTGATCCACCTGCTTGCTCTTATGTTTTTAAGTTTTGTTGTGCTTATTAGGTAGATTGTAAAATTAATCCGAACGCTGTTCGGACAAAAAAGATCAGCTTCCTTTAAAATGGTGTTTACCACAAACCCATCTTTTAGAAGCTGATCTTTTGTCTAGTATAACCTATTCCGAACGAATTAAAATCGAAACCTTCTGTGAACTAGGGCTGTCCAATATCCAAATGGGCGTTCGGCTGAACCGATCACCGTCAACAATTTCTTATGAATTATCTCGATGTAAAACTTATCAGGCTGAATTAGCACAAACAGATGCCGAATACAAGCGATCACGATGTGGTCGGAAAACTAAGCTGAGCGATGAGTTAAAGCAAAAAATTCTCAACCATTTATGTCTAAGCTGGTCACCAGGAATGATTGCTCACGAATTTAAACTAGCTACTAAATCTATTTATAATTGGCTAAATCAGGGGAGGATTGGTTTCTCCTTGAATGATCTACCTGAACATGGCGTACGCCAACGGCGTAACGTTGACCAACGATCCAAATATAATCAATCTTTGGGGCGATCAATTGAACAGCGTCCCATGATGATTAATCAACGTAATCGCATCGGCGATTTTGAACTAGATACAGTCGTTGGTCCTCGTGGGCATAGTAAGGCAGTTTTATTAACTTTAATCGATCGCAAATCACGGTTCCTTTGGGCATACCGGTTAAAAGATCGGACGACAGCGACTGTTAATGAAGCACTAACTAAGTTCCTAACCACTTTTAATGGTCCGGTGCACAGCTTTACTGTGGACCGTGGCACTGAGTTTAGTGGGCTAGTATCACTTGAATCACAATATGGTATTAAGACCTATTACTGCCATGCTTATACTCCAGCTGAACGTGGTAGTAATGAACGCTTTAATCGGAATTTACGTTATTTTTATCCTAAAGGGACTCGTTTTGAGCACATTAGTGCTCAAGATTTAACGACGACGTTACTCTAAATTAACCAGCGACCGCTTAAAATACTCGACTGGCAAACACCGTATCGGGTTATGCTGACAAATTTGTCCAAAAATTCGGATTAAATTTGCAATCTACCATATGATATTTTAGTTATATAATTTATTTTTTTAATGGAGGGATATTTGTGCTAGACAAAGTGGTTTACAAGGAATTATTCAGTAAAGCATTCGACATAACGATTGAAGTAACTTATTGGAATGGGAAAAAAGAAAAATATGGCGCTGGAGTTCCTGAAATTAAGGTACAATTTAAACACGAAATTCCAATTAAATCGCTAACCAGTCAGCCTACCTTGGTTCTAGGTGAGGCTTATATGAATGGTGACATAGAGATTGATGGAAGTATACAAACATTAATCGCATCGGCTTACCGGAAAAAAGACAGTTTTTTAACTCATAATTCATTCTTAAAACACTTACCCAAAATATCGCATTCTGAAAAAAATAGTGAAAAAGATATTCAAAAACATTATGACATAGGTAACGATTTTTATAAGCTATGGTTAGATGACACAATGACCTATTCTTGTGCTTATTTTGAGAAAGAATCCGACACTTTGAAACAAGCACAATTGAACAAGGTCCGGTATATCTTACGTAAGCTAGCCACTAATCCTGGTCGTAAACTATTGGATATTGGTAGTGGATGGGGAACTTTATTATTCATGGCTGCTGAAGAGTTTGGACTAGATGCAACAGGTATTACCTTGAGCCAAGAACAATATAACTATACACAATCACAAATAAAGGAACGACACTTAGAAAATCAGGTCCACGTAATATTGGAAGACTATCGTGAAGTATCTGGTCAATACGATTACGTAACATCTGTGGGCATGTTTGAACATGTTGGTAAAGAAAACTTAGGACTATATTTTAAAAAGGTTCAAGAATTTTTGGCCCCAGGAGGACAAGCATTGATTCACGGCATTACTGGACAACATGAAGGTGCTGGTGTGGATCCATTTATTAATCAATACATCTTTCCAGGAGGATACATTCCCAATGTTGCTGAAAATATTAAGCACATTATGGATGCCCAATTGCAATTTTCAGATATTGAACCCTTACGACGCCATTACCAAAAAACATTGGAAATCTGGTACCAAAACTATCAGAAGGTTCGGAATCAAGTCATCGAAAAATATGGTGAACGTTTTGATCGAATGTGGAGTCTATACTTACAAGCTTGTGCCGCTTCCTTCGAATCAGGCAATATAGATGTTATTCAGTACTTATTAGTGAATGCACCTAGTGGTACAGGATTGCCGATGAAACGCAATTACATTTATAATTAACTATTACTAGGAAAATTATTCAAATAATGTTCAAAAAAGGGCACCTGTTTAAAAAATGAGTTGTAGTAAACTCCATTTTTTAAATCAGGTGCCCTTCCCTAGTATTAACTTATTTAGAGTAGGAAAAACACTTTCGATAGTAGCTACAGTTTAAAGCGGCAATATCAAAATCATTGTGGTAGTGCTCATAACGTCCCGTATTATCAACACATAATCCATAAATTAAGCTATCCAATATGATCTCCTTTATACTTAAAACCAGTTTTGATTACTTCACCGCTTGTAAAGGTTTGAAATGTTCCATCTATCCTTTTAATGGTTATACCACCATTATCTTCAATCTTCTGAGCAACTCCCTGAATAACTTCTGACCCAGTATTTAAAGAAACCACTTTTCCTAAAACAATCGATTTTTTCCGGTACTCCGCCAATAGTTGGGGGTTCGTATAGTCTAAAAATCCGTTTATAATTGCTTGGATTATTTCGGCAATTAATTGATTGCGGTTAACTGAATTGTCATTATCGATAGCTTGGGCTTTGATTGCCAACTCTTTTGGAAACTTGACAGTTGTTAAATTTATTCCCACACCAACAATGAAAGCTGAGGCCGCCCCCAGTTCAAGATCAAAAATGGACTCCGTAATAATTCCGCCCACCTTATGATAATTTAGATAGATGTCATTTACCCATTTAAACTGAAATTCTTTATTTGGATAAAACTTTTCAAGCACATGGGTGATGCTCACGGCAATCCCAGTTGTTAGTAGTCCGGGTTGAATAACAGTTTGTTGTTGGTTAGGCAGAATAATACTGAGATAAAGGCCTGTAGTCGGTGGTGAATAAAAAGAGCGACCTCGTCTTCCATAACCGTTAGTCTGCTTATCGGCAACAAAAACGGTTGGCCTGGTAATACAGTGCTTACTAGAAAATTGCTTTGCTAAATCTTGGGTTGATGTAACTTCTTTAAAGACATGCAGATTATCTGTTAATTGCTTATGGCTGTAAATATTAATTAAGTCGGCTTCTAAATACGGTGCTGTATGAAGCATGTACCCACGTTTCTTACGACTAACAATTGGATAATCTCGTTTGTTTTTTAAATTATTAATAGCCTTCCAGATGGTTTCACGACTGACTTGAAACTTTTTAGCTAGATAGTCACCAGATACCCACGTATCTAAATTAGTCAAAAGTTCTAACACCACTTTTTCTTGGGTTGATTTATTTTTCATCAAACCACCTCCTAATTAAATAGCGATAAACAATAACTAAAATAAGCTTAAATGCATTGCTTTTCTAATACGGCGAACAATAATAACTGCTAAAGCACTTTTAATAAGATCTCCTGGTATAAATGCTAAGTTTGAAATAAGAGCGGCAATCAGCGTAATGTGAGACTGGTAAGAGAGCCATATAGCACCCACCAAATCAATAAAAATCACTCCGGCTAATAATAAAATGAGCAGTTCAAATATCCAAGACTTATTGTAAATCTGAAAACGATTAATTAATAGACCAATTAGTAATGGCGTAAATAACCAAGCTATAAGATAGCCGCCAGTTGGTCCAATAAAGACAGCCATACCACCATTACCACCAGAAAGTATGGGCATACCGATGAAGGCTAATAATAAAAATAGACATACTGAGATGGTCCCATACCTAGGTCCCAACAACTCACCACTCATCATCACTCCCATGTTTTGTAAAACGATAGGTACTGGAATAAATCCCAACGAAATACCAGGGAAGAAGCCTAATATAATTAAGATTGCTACCATCATTGCAGATAACGTTAATAATCTTGTGGTGTTACTACGTTTCAATATGATCACTCCAAGTATGGATTTTTCAAAAACAGTGTTATTATAGCTATTAGTAACCCATTAGTCAAATAAAGGGTTACTAAAATTCGAATAATGGAAGGGAGACTGCTAATTTTGATTAGTTTGAAAACAGACGATCTGTTACTTG
>NZ_JAVLAS010000002.1 GCF_032190635.1 Levilactobacillus zymae | reverse complement strand
GGTGAGCTCACCTCCTTTCAAAATAAACACCTAAGTTAGCTTAATAGAAAATACATAGAAAATGAAAAAGCGCAGACAAAAAAGCAACTTAGCGTTATGCCAAGTTGCTTAAGGTGGAAGTAGTCCGACTACCCCCGAATAAACTTTAAAATTACCGCCTACGGATCTAAGTGAATAGATCCAGTGAATTTGCGCAGAAGTCGCTCACCACACGTGTCCCCTTAGTCTTTACCCGGCAGCTTGTCCCCTACCGTTTTGAAATCACACCATTCTCGACATCTTACCAATTTGCTGGTATAATCTTCTTAGTTGAATGAAAAAGATTTTTTCGAGTGCTGACCAATTCCCGTTGGTTGGCGCTTTTCTTATTTATAAGAGAAGTGTACCTCATTATCTCTTCAAAATAAAGAGGTTTCTTTTTTTATATTTATAAATTCATACATATATGAATTTATAAATAAATGAATTCATATATGTATGATTGAACTAATTTCCTTTGTAAAGCAGTTATTGTCAATAGCAATAGGAACCTTGACACAAACAACAAATCAAGTTATACTTATTTTGTTATAAATTCATACATTTATGAAAGTGTGGTGCTTAGAAATTGAAAAAAATAAATTTAAAAAGACCCCTCACAATTACTGTTGCAAATCAAAAAGGTGGCGCCGGTAAGAGCACAATCACTCGTTACTTAGCCTACAGCCTGTCTCTCCACAGCTATCATGTGCTAGTCGTAGATGAAGATCCACAATCCAATACTACAAAATCATTCGTAGTAACAAAAGAACATAACGAACCAGATTCAGTTTTTGTCTTAGACAAAACAATGATGGCCGGAATTCGAGACCACGATCTAACCGATCTGGTCGTCAACATACTCCCAAATTTAGATCTTATTCCGGCCCATTATGATTTAAAGAATCTAACAAATTATCTTAGCAAGCAGTATGGTGTCGCCGAAGAAGGGGACGCCAATTACCACGAAGTTAAATCGAAAAAGCTCTTCTTTTTAAGAGAATTACTTGAACCTCTCAAAAGCCGTGGAACCTATGACTTCATTTTCATTGATACACCACCAACCTCTTCCGATTATACCGACTCCGCTGTAGGAGCGAGTGATTACGTCCTTGTCGCCTTTCAAACTCAATCAGATTCTCTGGACGGGGCCCACAACTTCATTTTCAATCCAGACGAGCTGCCAGAGAAGGTAAACGAGTTCGGCGTGCCAACTGATGTACTCGGTATTCTACCGAATCAAATGCAACGATCCGGAAGTATTGACGAAACTGTAATGCAAGATGCCGTGAACTTCTTTGGAAAAGAAAATATGTTTAAGACAATTGTTCCTTACAAGCGCCGTCTACAATCCGCACCACGAAACGGTCTACGAAATGATAGTTACTGGGACAAAGATATTTTTACTTCATTCTTAGATAATCTGACGAATGAATTCATTGAACGCGTGAACTTAATGGAGAGTGACAAATGATGACTGAATCAAGACAAAAAAAACCCGGTTTTTTCACAAAAGATAATTCTGAAAAAGATACATTAAAAAAAGGATCAGGATTACTCGATAAGTCATACAAACCAGATCCGCAACCAAAAACCCTTTACCGACCTGAACCAACTATAGAAGCCAATAATAGCTCTAGGTCCACTCAAGGATTCGGTAATAAGAGTGAACGAAAATCTTTAGTTTTGCCGGCTGAACAATATTATCAGTTTATGGCACTTCTTGATCAATCAGCATTTAGTTACACCTACGAGTTACTTGGAGATCAAATGCAGCCACAAATTGATAAAATGAGTCAGGTCGAACGACAGATGTTTGATATGAAGGTAGCCCAACTACGTGAGAAAGATGAAAAGAAGAAAAGAACTCGAAAAAAATCATAATTTTATAAATTTATACAAATATGAATTTATAATTGTATAACTAGGCTCGATACCACTAGTTACTATCTTCACTATGCTTCTTGATTACGAGCGTCATAGACTCTCTATCCCGTGTTGTAACATTCATATTTGTATACTTTTATAAATTCATGCTTACATACAAGTATGAATTCTCAAGAGTCAGTCGTTAAAAATTACGTCTCTTCAATCTTCACACTTTAACATCAATAACGCTTACTCGAACAATAGCATCATTGATAGCTACCAGGCTATCAATGATGCTATTGTTCGTCATATTCAAATTACTGTAGATCAACACCACCTTAATTACTCGAAGCTTGCAGCGTCTTGGAAAAGAGAGAACTCCACTATAAAAAGCGAAAGTGTTCTCAGAACGCGCCTATTTAACATCTAATTTAAAAATGTGCTCTTCTACTTGTTGAAAAGTATGCTGAAATTACGTGAGGCGCTGCAATTAATGCGTAGTAGGTTAAAAAATCTACACTGCTATCTTTAATTAGTAATATGACAAAGAACATCGCAGTAGATAAGACAGCAAGTGTGGTACGTAACCACGGTACTGTTGTCACATGATTGTTTTCTTTGAAACGCGGATGCCTACGTTCAAAAAGTTTTAATAGCGTACTAAAAATTATTAAAACGATGGCCGCATAAATTATTATTATTAACCATGAATGAATAATCTCAATTGGAAACAAAATAAAAACCATGATTAGGTATTGAAAAAGCGTGTAGTTTCCATAATTAATATCAATCATCTTGTTTATCTCCCTTTCGATTTTAACTGCGATTAAAAATTGGCAAATATTTAATGTTCGATATTCAGTTGAAATCAACTAATCTTGGTTAACCATTTATCCGGAAATTTATGAATTCGGCCGATTTTTAATATTAATCACTGTCTGCACCGAGACGCCGGTTTCAGCCGCAATCGCACGATAGCTTATTTTAGCTCCGGTTGCTTTGTTTCTTAACTGCTCAACGATTCGATGATAAATAAACCGTTTTTGTGGGTTAGGTGAATCTTCAGCGTATGCCGGTCTAGTTCCTCGATATTTCCCATTGGCTTTGGCAATCTCGATTCCTTGTCTTTGACGCTCGCGAATTTTCTTTCGCTCCGTCTGGGCCATATAAGCTAGCAGCTTAGTTAGCATATCAAACATAAATTTGTCCATATCTGAATCCCCAGTCTGCATTGAAAGAAATGGGGCATCTAAGACTTCCATTCTAACCTGTTTATCTCTGATCTGCTTGATTATATCACTGGCGTCGTCATAGTTTCGACTAAGCCGATCTAATGAGGCCACTACTAATGTATCTCCTTGCCGCACATAAGCAATCGCCGCCTGTAATTCTGGTCGGTTTTGGGTCGATTTGCCCGATTGTTTTTCTTCAAAGATTTTCTCACATCTAGCCACTTTCAAGGCTTTAATTTGGCGGGCCAAATTTTGATCAGTTGAGCTAACTCGCGCATAACCAACTTTCATCAATAACTCTCCTTTCAGAGGATCAGTCTCCTCCACCCTACTGCATTCTGTTTAGACACTCTAATTAGACAGTTTGACAAAAACAAAGAACTGCTTGTTATCCCAAGCAGAACCTAAGCTTTTCTTCATAAGTTGATTATACTGCTTTTTGTCCATTTAGGGTACACTAAGAATCGACAGATCAGCCAGGCCTTCAGTCATACCTACTTAGTAGGAGCGGTGATTGTTTTGATTCTGTCACCAATTGCTTTGTTGACAGATCGTAAGCCATTAAAAAGTTGAACTGGGAGCTAGCCATTAACTTTAATACGGATTACTAGCTAAATCTAAAAGGGGCCTCGTATTCGAAGCCCCTTTTGGTATGGTGTAAACAGTTTTAAAATATATTATTTTTAACTAATTTAAATCGTCGCTGTTGCGTGCGTTTACTAATCCCCGTCTTTCGTTCAATCATTTTATAGGTCATGCCTTGTTTTCGTAACTCGTAGGCAAATCTGATTTGTTCCTCAGAATACGTTTTCGGTCGCCCTTCCCGAAACAACGGATCATGTTGCTTGGCATACACTTTACCTTCTTGTGTGCGCGTGACAATCATATCGCGTTCAAACTGCGCAAAGGCGCTAAATATTGTAAAGACTAGTTGTCCAGTCGGCGTATTGTCAATTAAGCCCATATTCAAAATGTTAACTTTGACATTTTCTTTAAACAACTCTTGGATAACGGCTAAGGCCTCGCGTGTGTTCCGCGCAAACCGATCCAACTTAGTGACAATCAAAGTATCGCCTGTTTTTAGAACGCGCAACAGTTTTTGAAACTCCGGTCGTTCGGTAGTTGTGCCGGTAAACTTTTCTTGAAAGATTTTTTCTGCTCCTGCCAATTTTAGTAACTCAATTTGATTTGCTAATTTTTGATCAGTGGTACTGACCCGCGCATAGCCATATTTCATCTTTTTATCTCCTTACTTATGTCATTAAGTAATGACACGGTTCTAACCCTTTAATATACAGTATCAAAAAAGAGGCCACAACTGTTAAGTTGTGACCTGGCTTGTTCTATCTAAACATTTTAATCATTATGGATGTAAGCTGATTTCTGAGACAACTTTTAGAGAGCGTATAATGAATAAATCGTCTCTCAAGGTAGATTGCAAATTTAATCCGAATTTTTGGACAAATTGGTCAGCATAACCTGATACAATGATACTAGCCCACTAAACTCAGTACCACGGTCCACAGTAAAACTGTGCACCGGTCCATTAAAAGTTGTTAGGAACTTAGTCAGTGCTTCATTAACACTCGCTGTCGTTCGGTCCTTTAACCGATATGCCCAAAGGAACCGTGATTTGCGATCGATTAAAGTTAATAAAACTGCCTTACTATGCCCACGAGGGCCAACGACGGTATCTAGTTCAAAATCGCCGATGCGATTACGTTGATTAATCATCATGGGACGCTGTTCAATTGATCGCCCCAAAGATTGATTATATTTGGATCGTTGGTCAACGTTACGCCGTTGGCGTACGCCATGTTCAGGTAGATCATTCAAGGAGAAACCAATTCTCCCCTGATTTAGCCAATTATAAATAGATTTAGTAGCTAGTTTAAATTCGTGAGCAATCATTCCTGGTGACCAGCTTAGACGTAAATGGTTGAGAATTTTTTGCTTTAACTCATCGCTCAGCTTAGTTTTCCGACCACATCGTGATCGCTTGTATTCGGCATCTGTTTGTGCTAATTCAGCCTGATAAGGTTGACATCGAGATAGGCAGATTGCAAGAAATAACTTGAACAAATTTAGTAACGCAGATCACGCAAAAAGATCTCAATCGGTGTCCGCCAATTTAAACATTTGAGTGGTCGGGAATTCAAATACCAGTTAATTTGAATCAATTCATCATCGGTAATCTCATCAATCGGTTGACCTTTGGGAATGAAGCGGCGTAGTACTCGGTTGCGATTTTCATTACTGCCTCGTTCATGTGGCGAATAAGCGTGCGCAAAGTACAGCGGAACACCGGTCTGTTCTTCAATCAAATTGTAGTTGGCGAATTCTTTCGAGAGCGTAAAACGCGCGATAGAATATTTCTCACAACAAAATTATTTTATCTGTTACTTAAATGTCAAAATCATCTGGACGTTTATCATTAATTTTAAAAGAATAAGCTATGGCATCTAAAATTCTATTTGCTGCTTGCCCATCTCCATAAGGATTTTTAGCATGTGCCATTTCATTATAAGCCACTTGATTACCTAGTAGCTCAATCATAGCCTCTCTAATCGTTTTAGGGTCCGTGCCGACTAAACGTAGCGTGCCAGCAGTAACACCCTCTGGACGTTCAGTATTATCGCGTAAAACTAATACTGGTTTACCTAATGAGGGTGCTTCTTCTTGGACGCCACCAGAATCTGTCATAATAAAATAACTTCGTGCGGATAAGTTATGAAAGTCAACTACATCCAGTGGGCTAATTAAATGGATCCGTGGATTATCACCTAAAATACTTTTAGCAATATCCTGTACAACCGGATTGAGATGTACGGGATAAATAACTTCTACATCAGAGTAAGAATCTACCACCTCACGTATTACTTTAAAAACACGACGCATTGGTTCTCCTTGATTTTCACGACGATGCATAGTTACCAGAATAACTCTGTTGTTATTATCAATTTTTTTCAAAATATCATGTTTATAATCCTTATCAACTGTCTGTTTCAATGCATCTATAGCGGTATTACCAGTAATGAAGATATTATGGTCAGCATGATTTTCATTTAATAAATTAATTTTACTTTGTGCGGTTGGAGCAAAATATAAATCAGCAAGTACATCTGTTAATTGACGATTCATTTCTTCGGGATAGGGAGAATATTTCTCCCAAGTACGTAATCCAGCCTCCACGTGTCCAATCATAATCTGATGATAAAATGCACTAATACTAGTTGCAAACGTGGTAGTGGTATCTCCATGAACAAGAATAATATCGGGTTGGGCTTCTTCTATCACTTTATCTAAACTCGTAATAACCCGTGTAGTTATTTTGCTCAATGTTTGCTCACGCTGCATAATATCTAAATCATAATCTGGCTTGATCTTAAAAATATTTAAAACTTGATCCAGCATCTGTCGATGTTGTGCACTAACTACAGTCACTGTTTCAAACTCATTTGCTCTTTTTTTTAATGCACCAACAACAGGAGCCATTTTAATTGCTTCAGGACGTGTTCCAAACACAGTCATTACTTTTATTTTATTCAATCCACAACCTCCATTAAACATATTTTATTCTTAATTTTTTTTTACTAGATCGTCAATAATTTTTGATGCGTCAGCTATCCAATTATCCCAGTTAAAAATACGCTCATACAATTGGATAGCATTATATGACATATTTTCATATTCTCCAGGATTTTCAATTAATCTCTCTATTTTTTCAAAAAAGTTTTTGGTATTTTTAGGTAATGTAAATCCGTTAACCTCGTTCTTAACATAAGTTGAAACTCCTCCAGTTGCATATGTTAAGATCGGTAAACCATACATACTCGATTCTGCAAAAACAATACCTGCAGCTTCTGCAGTTGTTGGAAGAATAAATAAATCAGCAGCTTTATATGCATTATGTATTTTGATTATATCACCATTTTTATTTTTATCTAAAAAACCAAGTACGTTGATGTTATCGTTATCCTTTAGCCATTTTTCATCATTACCAATAACAGTTAAGGTAAATTTATACCCTGAAATATTTTTATTTAACTCATTGATTGTATCGACTGCTATTATTAAACCTTTTCTCTTACTATCTACACCAACAAAGAGAAGATTAATATTTTTTTTAGATTTTATAGATTTAGGCTTTCTCTCATTTGGAGAAATCATATTAGCCCCAAAAGGTATCATCTTACATTTTTCGAAATTTATACCATAAAAGTCAATAGCATCATTCATTGCCCAATCGCTTGAATAGATGACCTTATCCGCATTTTCTATTGCTCTCTTTTCTATCAAATTACCATTTTCTACTTGTTTTTTAGTTAAATTTGTATAGTAGTAATCAATCATTACATGAAACGTTGCATCACTCAAATAAATAACAGGAATATTAAAATCAGAATATGATAAATAAGTACTACCGGCAGGAATAAATAACACATCAATTTTTTTACTACCAAATCTATTCACTAAACATTTTAATCTCATTGATCTTATTCTTGCAGTAAGAACAGATGTATTATCCTGATATGGTGCGCTATGAAATAGTTTTATTTTTAATTTTGAAAATTTTGATAATATTTTTTTTAGTAAAAAATTCTGTTTTATGATAATTGGTTCAACTTGATACCTCTTATTTAACGCTTTGTAAATTGTATGGATAGTACCTGACCATGCTGCTTGGCTCTCAGGATCCATTGTCGTTACATATCCTATTCTAATCATTTATTCATCCCCAAGGCTCTATTTTAAATATCTTTTAAATACTCATATCTATTTTTCCCAACAAAACCATCAAAATAATATAAGAAGTCTTTCCAATGATTTGGATGTCTTAAGCTGCGCGAAATTGTTTTAATAAATATATATATAATAAATATAATAAATTGAAAATCAGATGCGTTCCGTCGTTCGAAAATTATCACGTTACGAATCATAAAATAATATGATAGTCCATTGATTTTATTAATAGATTCAGAACCAAAATGATATACTTTCGCCTCTGGGTCACAAATAATTTTATAGCCATTTTTCCTAATTTTTAAGCACCATTCATTTTCCTCGTAAAATAAGAAATAATCCTCAGGAATAAGACCAACTTCTCTAATGACCTTCTTGCTAACTAACAAACAAGAACCCCCCAAATAATCAGGGTATAAAACGTCACTGCTCAAAGCTGAAATAGATCTCCCGTGATTAAGCAGTTGACTTGTTCCTTTGAACATATTGTTATTAGCCCCAGTTGACTGAATAATACCGTCACCACTATTAAACTCTAAGATAGCAGGTCCAACAACTCCAACTCCTGATTGTTTTTCAGAATAATTGACTAATTTTTCTAAAGTATCATTTTCTAAAATTACATCGTTATTTAAAATAAGTACATACTCACATTCTCTTTCCAAGACATATCTAATACCCATATTATTACCATAAGCATAGCCACCATTCATATCGGTACGCAATAAACAATCTACATCCTCCAAATTTTTTTTCAAAAATTCATAAGAATTGTCCGTTGAGTAATTATCAACAATAACCAAAAGGTAATTACTATAGTTAATGCTTTTTATACTTTCAACACATCTGAGAGTCGTATCTGCATTGTTATAATTAAGAATTATAATTCCAACTTTTTTCATTTTTTTCTCCAAAATTTAAGTTGATTATCGTTTAAAAAAGAATCAATGAAATCTAAAATATTAGGGTGCATGATAAAAATCATTAATACATAAATAATAATCCCAGAAGCCACTTCAACGAGTAGTGTCAGAATATTAAAACTAAGGAATATGTTTAATAACTTCACACATAAGTACATTACTAAACCACTCAAAATGTATTTCCAAAAATCTAAAAACAATATCCTAAGCTTAACTAGCTTTCGTATAAAAAATAGCTGAGCTAAGGTAACGCACAGTTCAGATATCACTGTCGCAACAGCTGTACCTAATGCCCCAAAATACAAAATTAACGGAACGTTTAATACTAGGTTAATCACAGCCCCCAGGGTGACTGATAACGTATATTGCTTATTATGATTGGTGGGTAATAAATACTGATTTCCTACTACACTAGCAGTAGCAATCACTAGAATTACAGGGGCTTCAAGTTCCATAACTTTACCAACCACCATAAAATCATTGCCCAGAAACCAAGGAGCAAATCTAATTGCAATAGCTGATAAACCAAACATTAATGGTACTGCCATTAACATGGTAAAATCAAAACTTATCTTTAGATATTTATTTACTTTTTCTTTATCTCCTGAAGCAAAAGTATTAGCAACTCGCGGCATCATAACAGTCGCTAATGATGTTAAGACAGCTAATATTATTTTAATTATTTTATCGGAATTATCAAAAAAACCGGCAGCGTTAATACTTGACAGTGCACCTAACATCGTCTTATTCAAAACTACATAAATATTGGTTGCTATCTGTGGAATAAATAAAATTAGTGCCGGCTTCAAGTGCGTAAATATATTTAACTCCTTAAAACTAATTTTAACTAAATAATTTCTTAAATAAGGCCAAAAAGTCATATTTCCCAAAAGTATTGCACACGAATTGATTAGAATATATTTAAGTAAATCACCTGAATTTTTCACAACTAGAAATATTAATGATATTGAAATAATTTTAATTATTGCATTTCGAATTACGGTAACACGAAAATTTTCAACACCCATAAAGAACCAAGAAACATCAAAAATAACAGCAATGATTGTAAGAGATTGGGCTAAATAATATGCTTTAAAATCATTGTTCAGTTCCAGATAAACATAAAAAATTAAATATGATATTGTAACTGTAAGGCAAAGTAAACCTTCTATTTCCCAAAACGTCTTAGTCATCTTAACCTTATCATTACGAGTATAAGCTATTTGACGATTACCATACATTGTTAATCCTAGTGTCCCCAACAAGATAAAATATTGAATTATTGAATTGGTAAACGTATTAACTCCAACTCCGTATGGTCCGATCGTACGTGCGATATACGGTATAGTTATGAGAGGTACAATAATAATAAACAATTGATAAACTGCATTATATAAATAATTTTTTAATATTCGCATATCTTCTCCATCTTATACATTTACAATACATCGTTATTATTATTACCCTGCTTAAATAAGCTAGTCACAAAATATAAGGTTAATGGTAAGTATATTATTCGTTGAACGTTTAACACCGATAAAGATATGCTTGTGACAAATAGATATAAATAGATAAATAAAATTATTATTTTATTATTAGATTTTAAATAAAAATTCATGAGGTAATAAATTAATACTATAATGCTCATAATTCCCAGTATACCTAGTTGAGCCATATTACCCATAATTCCTATATCATCAAAATAGAAGCTACTTACATCAGCGTTATAAAAGGTACCGTGATTTAAAAAATAATACTCCATATCATCAGCAAATCCAATTCCAAAACCGTGGTTACTAAAAATTTTGGGTATGTAATATTGTAATTCATCAAATCTAATTAAAGTACTTGCAGATCTATTTTCACTGAAAAAGCCAAATTTATAAAGGATATACTTATGAAAGATGCCAATACCTACCAGCATTAAAATCCCCCAAAAAATTCTCTTTCTTGAATTTATTTTATATAAAACAAGTAAGATAATTATTAAAGCTGAAAGAATTATATACATTCTTGTTTGTGCTATAAACAGTAAGTATGATAATTGAAGAACATAAAAAATTATATTCTTAAAAGATATACGCTGCTTCTTATTTGACATCTCGATATTCGTTATTAAAAAAGAAAACATAATGAAATCGGCAGGCTGTTGTATTCTAGGAATACCTGAAATAAAAATAGTCGTATCATTATCCAAAATATTACTGCTAAGATTTAAACCAGTAGAACTTGTATTTAAAAAGAACGTTCCTGTTTTTAAATATAACAAAATTTGAATAATTAATATTCCTGAATAAATTACACCAATCAGTCTTATTGTAGATGCTAAAAAATGTATATTCTTCGTAGAAAAAAAATAATAAAGTAAAAAGTAATAAAGTATAATAATAAAGTAATAATAGGAAAGTCGTCCCGTTCCCAATATAGTCTGACTATAATGATAACTTGAAAATATAGTAATTATTACCACACTGGCTAAAAGAAAAAAGATTGGAATACCGAATGTTAATTTACCATGTAGACTATTACTAAAAATTAAGTTAATTAGTAACATAATAATTATTAAAAATAAGCTTAAATACTTAACTAAATAATTGCTATAGTTACTAATGAAGCTCGGAAAGTAAAATAATGAAAAAAAATTCACTTCAATTAGTAATAAAAGAACAATTAATATTTTATTTATTTTCACTAACATTTACTCACTCCTCTCCGATTATCAGTGATCACCTTAAGATCTCGGTTAAGGCACTTGCTCTACTTTGCCAACTATTTTTTTTTGCAAATAATATACGTTTCTCTATAGTTTCTTCGTTTTTTTCCTTTCCTAAAATACTGATGTAATGAAAGAATTCCTTTTTAGAAGAATAAAGATATACAAGCGATGAAAATCTTAAAGTTTCTGAATATTTTGTAGCGATAATATCTTTACCCATAGCTAAATATTCATATAGCTTAACTGGATTAACAGACTTTACAACATCGTTGAGTTTAAACGGCATAAGCAAAATATCTGATTCACCAATATATAACGGAATTAATTCATATCTTTTAGGCCCTGTAAAAATAATATTATCAGGTAATTGCTTAGGAACATCTATATCGATAGGCCCGATTAAATAAAAAGTATCCTTTTTAAAAAAATCAGCAGTATCTATAACCAGCTTGAGATCCACCCAATTACTAATTGTACCAATGTAAGTTATTTTTCGACTAATATTATTTTTCTTTTTTAAGAGTTCGTTACTTGTCACCTGAGATAATTTATTTATATTAAAATTATTAATATCTACCCCATTATTTATGGTTTTAATTGATTGTGAGGATATCTTATAAGTACTTATTAAATTATTTTTAATTTGCGTGCTAGAGACGATAATATTAGATGCAATATTAATGATTTTCTTTTCTAATTTAATCACCCTATTTTTACTATATTTATTCATAGGAAAATCCTTGTAACTATCCATACAATCGTATATAATTTTTGCTTTTTGTCTGATATGCTTACTTAAATACAATAATTGTGAAGGATGCGTTACAACGATGAAATCATAGTTATTGTCGCTAAACAACTTATCAATCTTTGTTCGTAAATATAACCCATTTATATTATTAATAAGTGTATACTTACCCTTAGGAATAACATGGTTTCTAAATATTCTAAGTTTGTCAGTGATTTCTATGTTATTAAGGCCAATATCATCTCCTTCTGAGTGTTTTTGTACTTTATTTTTATTTTTCCATGCACGTATACAGAAATAATCAACATAATAATTAAGATCAGAAAGTTGTTCACAAAGTTGTTGTGGTCGCTGCTTAATCCAAAACCAATCTACCAAAGATATATATAATACTCTTTTCATTATAAATATTCCTTTCATGTATCACTTAATAAGTAATTACTACAGATTTAGATAACGTAAAAAAGTCTGTGTAAGTAATTAGGAGGGATTGCTCATAAGATTATGTCTATTACTCAATATATATCTGAAATCGATTGAATCCTTTATAGTTTTATAGGATCTGTTACTAAATATGCTCCTATGTCAATAAATGGCACATCTTTTTCTAAACACTCGTTCTAATTCTGTCGGAATTAAACCAACTGATGTAATTTGAGGTTCGGATTACCAAGTCCTCAAAATTGGAAAAAGTTGTTTGAAAGGCAAACTCTCTCTTCAACAATGAGTGAAAATCTTCAATTGGCCCATTATGATAAGGATAACCTTGTTTTGAGGTAGCGTCAAGAATCTTGTGTAAATGAAATGCCTTCGTACATATAATATGTATCTAACTTAAATAAATGATGCTTCCAAGGTGTCCTGGAGTCCTTGGAACCCTCGGTGGATCCGCTTCAGAGACTTCTCGTTATAAACATTAAACTGAGAAACCAGGAAGCGATCCAGTGAATCTTCCGTTGGAAATTGTTCTTTGTGGTGGGTGGTGCGCTTGAGATGCTTATTAAAGTTCTCAATCAGGTTAGTGGAGTATAGTGATTGCCGGATAGCTGGTGGAAAGTCCATGAAAGTGAGTAAATTCGGCATTTTAAGCAGATCTTTGATTTATTTGGGATAGGTCTGATGCCAGTTGTTGGCGAACTCATTCAGTTTCAGTTCGGCTGCTTCACGGTTGGCGGCCCCATGAACTTGTTTAAAGTCACTGATCACGGCCTTGCGGTCTTTTACGCGAACTTTGTTCATCAGATTCCGCCCAACATGAACCAGGCAACGTTGTCGTTTGGCTTTAGGGAAATGCCGATTCAAGCCTTCATCCAAACCAACTAACCCATCGGCCACAAACAACAGCACATCTTTAACGCCCTGCTTGATCAAGGTTCCCAGCAGTTCAGTCCAGATTCCAGTCGATTCCGTTGGCGCTACTTGGTAGTTCAGCACTTCTTTCGTACCATCTGGACGAATGCCAATCGCAATATGAACGGCTTCTTTTTGAACGGTATCCCGCTTTAACGGCAAGTAAGTGGCATCTAAGAAGATGGCCGCATATTGTGAAGCCAGTCGACGTTGCTGGAAAGCTTGAACCTGTTCATTGACGGCTTTAGTCATGTTGGAAACCGTGGCTTTGGAGTAGTGAGCACCGTACATTTTCTCAACGAGTTCGGCAATTTCAGCAGTGGTAATTCCCTTGGTATACAACTGAATGACCGTTGTTTCTAAATTATCACTGTGCCGACCGTAGGCTGGCAAGGTATGATTTTCAAACCGGCCATTGCGATCTCGAGGAATGGTTAAGTTAAGTTGGCCGTACTTCGTATCAAACGAGCGCTCATAACTGCCGTTGCGGTTATTACCAGTGTTAATCCCAGCGTATGAGTAGCGTTCGTAACCCAAAAACTCTGCCAATTCGGTTTGAAGCAGCTGGTTAATCGCAATTTCGAGGTGGTGACGAAAAACTTCGTCCAAATCTTGCTTTTGGGCTAGTGCAGCGATAATTTCTGTGGTAAGTTCATTCATGGGGAATGCCTCCTGTGATGTTTTCTGTGATTACTAAATATCATAAGGGAAGGCATTCCCTATTTCTATACAATTCAGAAATCTTTTATGCATTTACACAAGATATTTTACGCTATCAATAATACACAATGTATAGGTAATTTAAAAAATAAATTTAGCTTTTTTGATATCTAATCAAATATAATTATACTGCATGTGGTCCCCTGTCAATAAAATAGACAATCTACCACTTGCATTGTTTTTACTCCTCCAAAATATAAATTAATTTACTTGATTAAAATATCTAAACCACTGTACTAATTTAGGAAAAACAAATCCAACAACCTTCAAACTAATATAGCCAATTAGAACACCCAATACATTCGAAATAACATCATTAATATCAACACTGCGATTCAACCAAATAGAATGATCCAACACATATTGTGCGACCTCGACAAAGCCACTTGCCAGTATTCCAACAAGAAACACTTTTAAAATATTGGCCCGCGGAATCAATAAACCGTAATAAATTCCCAGCGGTACTGCCATGACAATGTTTAAGTAAAAAGTCGGATCAAGTCCTTGTAATGCTTGCAAATGTACTGTACCAACTCCAGCCAGTAACGGGGTAACGTGATGCCCGATAAATTTTAGCGGCGTAAAACACAATACTGCAACGCTAAAAAAATAAAACACTGCCGAGTATAAAGTAATTCTCTGCGGCACGCTTTTATCCCATGGCATTAGTGAGTTATTAACGATCAAGGTTAGAACAACGATAAAAATAAATGGTACCCAGCGAATGATATTAATGGATAATGCACTTCCTTATTAGCTAAAAATCTATTTTTCAATCTCTTGCATAAATGCGGCTAACGCTTCTTGCCACGTTGGCAGCTTAAAGCCTGTTGCCTTAGTCTTGCTCAAGTCCAAAATCGAATGCCGTGGCCGCCAAGCTTTTTGCGGATATTCCGCTGACGTCACGGGGCTGACCGTCACGTTCTTATCTTTCAGGATCGCTTGGGCAAATTCATACCAGTTACAACTATTATCATTAGACAAATGATAAATACCATAATCTAATTGATGATCCAAAGCGTAAGTCATAAATTCAGCCAATGTCCGTGTCCAAGACGGCCGGCCAAATTGGTCGTTGACCACAGTCAATTGATCATGTGTCTGAGCTAATTTTAACATCGTATAAACGAAGTTCTTACCGTATTCGCCATAGACCCACGAAGTCCGAATAATATAGTATTTGTCAGCTAGCCGTTGGACCGCCTGTTCGCCTTCGTATTTAGCACGGCCATATTCATTCCGCGGCGCTGGTTGCGCATCGACAGTGTATTCTGCGTCTTGATCGCCATCAAATACATAATCGGTACTGATGTAAACCACGATCGCGCCGACTTCATTAGCAGCTGCGGCAATATTGGCGGTACCGTCAACGTTGACGACTTGATTGATCGCCTTGCCAGGTGCTTCTTCGGCAGCGTCAACCGCGGTATAAGCGGCACAATGATACACCACTTGTGGCTGAAAGTCTTTGAAATAAGCAGTCACGGCCGCCTTATCCGTAATATCCAATTCACCACTATCAGTTGCCCGATAATCCGTTTCGCGCGCATCTAATAAATGTCGTAATTCCGTACCTAATTGGCCGTTAGCGCCGGTAATTAAAATTCGCATAATTGAATCTCCTCACTATTATATTGATTCATATGTATGAAAAAGCAGGGAAAACGGTCTCACAACTAACTGTGTCTCCTTTGCCCAACC
The DNA here is from genome assembly GCF_032190635.1 of Levilactobacillus zymae. Lineage (NCBI taxonomy): Bacteria > Bacillati > Bacillota > Bacilli > Lactobacillales > Lactobacillaceae > Levilactobacillus > Levilactobacillus zymae. The sequence goes on along the minus strand of NZ_JAVLAS010000002.1, from coordinate 56,439 downwards.
CTATTTTAATGTATAATTGATTGCTTTAGTTATCGCATCAAAGGAACGCTAATACTTCTCGCGTCAAGAACAATTCCCCACCAGTACTCGCTGTAGAGAACGCTAATCAGAATCGTCACTTATTGGCCATTCTGAGCATATTTCGCCTCAACCGCAGCCTTCTCCGCTCGCCACCAGTCTTCATGCGTCGTATACCAATCGATCGTATGCTGCAGCCCAGTTTCAAAATCAGTAAACTCGGGCTGCCAGCCTAATTCAGTCCGCAGCTTAGTTGCATCGATCGCGTAACGCAAATCGTGCCCAGGACGGTCCTTTACCTGCTCATAATCCGAGGAAGACTTGCCCATCAGCTTCAGGATCAATTCCAAAACATCCTTGTTGTTCTGCTCACCGTCAGCACCGATCAAGTAAGTTTCACCGATCTTACCCTTGGTCAAAATCTGCCACACCGCACGCGAATGATCGTTGGTGTGGATCCAATCGCGGACGTTTTTACCGGTACCGTATAATTTCGGTTGAATCCCGCTTAAGATATTAGTGATTTGCCGCGGGATAAACTTTTCGATATGTTGGTAAGGACCATAGTTGTTAGAGCAATTCGAGATCGTTGCGCGCAAGCCAAATGAACGCACCCAGGCACGGACCAACAAGTCCGAGCTAGCTTTCGACGACGAATAAGGACTACTTGGTCGATAAGGTGATTCTGGCGTGAATTTTTCGTCTTTGCCTTCGCCATGTCCCGGTAAATCCTTACGTAACGGTAGATCACCGTACACTTCATCAGTAGAAATGTGGTGATAGCGCACATCGAATTTACGGCACGCATTGATCAACACCGATGTGCCCACGATATTCGTTTGAATAAATGGGGTTGGATCGATCAACGAATTATCATTATGACTTTCAGCCGCATAATGAACAACGGCATCCGCATCTGCCACCAAACGCTCAACCAGCGTCTGATCACAAATATCACCAACGATCAGTTCAACTCGTTCCGCAGGTAAACCAGCTAAATTAGCTTTGTTACCAGCATAAGTAAGTTTATCTAGTACTGTGACATGAACCTCAGGATGATGCTTGACTACATAGTGAACGAAGTTACTGCCGATAAAACCAGCACCGCCAGTAACCATAATATTTTTGAATGTCATGTTAAACTCCTTAGATTTCACCGTAAACAAAGGGATTATTCTGCTCGAACTCAGTAAGGGTTGGCTGCGCCGCATCCTTTTCTGATGTGATCGCCTTATCGAAATCAATTGGCCAATCAATGTTCAATTCTGGTGTCTTAAACGAGATCCCACCGTCAGCCGCAGCATCATAGTAATTATCACACTTATAAAGAAAATTCACGTTGTCGGTTAACGTCAAGAAACCGTGCGCAAAACCACGAGGGACTAATAATTGACGGTGATTGCTGGCAGTCAGCAAATAGCCTTCCCATTGCTTGTACGTTGGTGACCCAGCCCGCACATCGACAATTACATCCAAAACAGCGCCAGTAACCACTCGAATCAACTTAGTTTGTGCTGCTTGTCCCCGCTGAAAATGTAACCCGCGCAGCACACCAGCTTGACTAGATAATGATTGATTATCCTGAATAAAATTAAAATCGATGCCCGCTGCCTTAAAGTCCCGATCTGAATAAGTTTCCGTGAAAAATCCACGCTGATCGCCGAAAACTGCCGGCGTGATCAACCTAGCATCCTGTAACTTGGTTGTTTTAACAATTAATTTACCCATAAAACTATTTTCCTTCTTTCGCTAACCGTAACATATATTGACCGTAATCCGTCTTCTTCAACGGCTGCGCCAACTGAACCAATTGCGCTGCTGAAATGTAACCCATGTGAAAAGCGATTTCCTCCAAGCACGCCACTTCTAAATTCTCACGCGTTTGAATGGTTTCGATGAAGCTAGATGCCTGTTGCAATGACGCGTGGGTGCCGGTGTCCAACCAAGCGAAGCCACGGCCCATTAATTGGACGTCTAACTGACCACGGCGCAAATATTCTTGATTGACGTCGGTGATCTCTAACTCGCCTCGCGGTGACGGTTTGATCTGCTTGGCAATGTCCACCACTTGATTGTCGTAAAAATACAGTCCAGTGACCGCGTAATTACTAGTGGGGTGCGCTGGCTTTTCGACGATCGAAATGGCGTGATGATTTTCATCAAAATCAACCACCCCGAACCGCTCCGGATCATTGACGTGATAGCCAAAGACCGTGGCGCCGACTGTTTTAGCCGCCGCTTCTTGCAGCATTTTAGACAAGCCACCGCCGTAGAAAATGTTATCACCGAGAATCAAACAAACTGAATCACCGGCAATAAAGTTTTCCGCCAACAGAAAAGCTTCCGCCAATCCATTAGGCTTCTCCTGGACTTTATACGAAATATTCAACCCTAATTCATGACCATCCTGGAATAATTCTTCAAACCGCGGCGTATCTTTAGGCGTGGAAATAATGCAAATATCTTGGATGCCGGCCAGCATCAAGCTGGACAGCGGATAGTAGATCATCGGTTTATCGTAAACCGGGATCAACTGCTTTGAAATCGCCCGGGTGACGGGATACAAGCGGGTTCCCGAACCGCCTGCAAGAATGATACCTTTCATTTTAAATATTCCTCCTAGTCAAACATTTTCAATCACTGATTTACCATTATTAACTTGAGATAAATAGAGTATGTTTTAATTTAATCACTAATTTTAGTTGGATTGAAGTCAATATTTGAGACAGATTTTAAGAGACATTCAGAACCGCGTTTACCTTCCACAGCTCAAATAAATCATTAATCGCGATTAATAACTTATTTGAACCCTGGAAAGCATTAAATCAGGCGGCCATTTGGCTCGTAAGTGTTGCAATTTCAACTTGTAAGGGGGTCTGGTAGCCCAGTGAACTATGAATTCTCTTCCTATTGTAGAAAGCATGCACATATTCAAAAAGGACGGCAGCGGCAGTTTCATAATCTTCAAAGACCGGTACTGGATAAACACATTCCTTTTTGAGGGAAGCGTGAAAGGATTCCATTGGCGCATTATCATACGGACAACCCTTACGGCTGTATGAGTGGCGGATATGTAGCTCAGTTAAACGTTGATTGTAATCATCGCTGGTATACTGTGATCCTAAATCCGTATGGATAATCAGGTCCCCAGTAATGGTTCGATTTTTAACCGCGCTTTCAAAGGTCTTTAAGACTAAATCAGTAGCCATCTTTTTTGAGAACGAATAGCCGATAATCCGTCGTGAGTGCAGGTCCATGATGGTTGATAAGTAACACCAGCCATTACGCTTCGTTTGAATATAGGTCATATCAGCGGTCCATTTTTGATTTAAACCAGTGGTCGAGAAATCCTGCTTAAGCAAGTTGGGACGCTGTTCAACCTTGGTTTTGGAAGCTGAAGCCGCTTTCCACTTATTGACGGTAACGGAGTGGATATCCAGTTCCTTCATGAGCCGGGAAATCCGTCGTGGACTGCACCGAAGCTGCAGTGGTTGAAGTTCCAGATTCAATTCATGGTGGATCTTCATAACACCGTATCGCTGCTTAAATTCCGCAAAGATCCGCAGAATCCGTTGTTTCAAGCCCGCATCTTCGGCCCGGCGTTTTGAAGGTTTGGGGGATCGATAACGATAATACTGAGCTCTGGAAACACCGAGGATTCGGCACATCTTGGTTACCTGGTGGTGATGGCTTTCTTGGTGAATGTAATCAAAGATATTGGTTACTTCTGCGCAAGGAAGCCCAGGGTTTTTTTAGGATTTCGTTCTCCTCAGACAGCGAAGCCAGTCGCTTTTCCATCGCTTTGATTTCGTCTGGCGATTTACCGGATTGAGTTTTGGCCTGGCCCTGGATCCACTTATGAACTGTTGAATAGCCAATGCCATATTCTCTGGCCAGTTGGGCAGCTGATTCGCCTTGCTTATATAGGTTGATAATGTTTTGTTTGAATTCTTTGTCGTAACGAGTTGGCATGTAAAAATTCCTTCCTTTTGAGAGATGATTTATTCATTATACCCTCTCTTAAAAGTTGTCTCAGGAATCAGCCTACATCCATTCCTTCGTTCTTTCATTATTAATATATTTTTCACTCATATTTTTTACCTTTTAATTTGTTTTTCACCCAATACAAGCATATAAATATAAATAAATTTGTTTTATATATATACTTATAGAACGAAATTATATTATCAGATGCTCTCATATAGTCCCGCAAATAAATTATATTTGATTTTAGCGCAATTAGATAACGTTTTTTTATGCTACTAAACTTTTTATTTATAACCTCTCCATGTACATGTGAAAATTTGTCATTAAGTAATATATAATTATTTAAACCTATACGCTTTAGTTTCAAAGCAAGTATGTTCTCCTCACCATACAAAAATGTTCTTTCATCAAAATATCCAACCGACTTTAAGGTTTCAGTACGGATTAAAAAAAGTGATCCTGAAACAACATCAACTTTTAATTTAGTTTTACCTTGTTGCTTGGTATGGAATTTTCTCAAAATTGGGCTTAAATAAAAAAAAGTATTAGTGAAAGTAGTAAATACAGTTGGTAATTTCCAATAACTAGGTGTATAAGCTCCATTACTTATCATTCTAGGCGCCACAATTCCAACTGAATTATCCAATTTTAGTAAATTTAAACAATCTAGAATAGCAGGTTCATCTATTGTTACATCACTATTCGAAATCATAATAAAAGAATCATCAAAGTGTTTTTCTACGTATTTAATACCAATATTATTGCCTTTACCATAACCGTAATTACCTGTATTCTTTACTAAGAAAACATTATTATTTTCGTTAGTTAGCTTTTCTAATTCATTGATATGCGAAACATTAGAAGCATTATCAACTATAATAATATGGTTCACTGAATTAAAAGTTTTTAAAGTTTTCACAAAATTATTAATTTCACTACTATTATTATAACTAATCACAATAACAGCTAAGTTAGATTTCTTCATTTATACCCCTTTAATACTGTATATTTCATATATCTCATTATAGTGCTCAGCAATAGTTTTAATTGCATGTGATTTATTACAAGAGTCAAATTGTAAATGCTTTATTTTATTGGCTAAATCAATCATTCCATTAAAAACGTGGTCACAAGGCAATAGATCCTTTGCTCCAACATTATTACTGGCAAAAACAATTTTGTTATAAGATAATCCTTCCTCAACAATAAATCCAAACGTTTCTTTCCATAAACTCGGTACCACAATAATATCTATACTATTATAAATATCATCCATTTCATCACTACTAAACCTACCATGATTTTTAATTGTTTTAGGTAAAGAAACAGTTTCATTACTACCATAAACATGAAATTCAAATCTATTGTCTGCTAATAAACTAGGTAATTTTATAAATTCAAAAAATCCTTTATAATCACTATATGGACCGATATAAGCAACCCTTATAGGGATTTTTATTCTAGATAAATTATTATTTCTTTTTTTTATCTGTGAATTTGTTATATTTATACATCTAAAGTTGTCACTGAATTTAATTTTAGAATTAAAAACAGACTTTGCTAACTTACTGTTAAAATGATAAAAATCTATCAGTTTGAATATTTCCAGATAATAATATTTTAATCTTTGAAAACTCTCTTTTTTTCTATCATCTGTATTAACACTAGAAGTAATTTGGTATCTATTGTTTATTCTATTAAAATTAATCCTCTTTTTTATGATTTTTAATAGAGGATAAAATTTCAGCTGAAATATCCGTAGTTTCCATGTTGGCATAGCATTTTGTCCAATTTTTATCCATTGATTCATGGTATTATTATCATCATAATTATGTCCCTGATAATAAAAAGTAGGCTCAGGTGCTAATCCAAAATAATCATGACTAGTAAAAATCATTCTTATCCTTAATGATTTCGCACACATAAAAAACTCTTTGTGTATCCCCATTAAAGTATGGACATGGATAACATCTGGTTTAATTTTTTTAAGTAAAGAATGGTAGATACTAATATCAACTGATTGCATAAAATCTTCAGGTGTTTTTATTCCACCAAAAAGTGGTAATGGCAAAGAATTAACTAATGAGTATGGATGAAAGTGTGCTTTAGCATGCTTGGTATCATTTTTAATATATGCTGTTTTCTTAAGCAAATTAATATGACCAGGATATAAATAATAAACCTCATCGCCTTGCCGAATTTGTTCGTTCATCAAATCCATCGTATAACGAATTAATCCGCCACTACGCTCTGGTGGGAAACCTAAAGAATAATGCAGAATTTTCAACTAGTTTACCTCCAAAAACTTTTTCTCATACTCACCAACAATAAACGGCCAACTATAAGCATCTGCGATCCGTTGTGTCGATGCTTGATCAAACTGTTCGATCTCAGATGCTGATAAATCATCCGCTTGTTCGATCAACTTAGCCAAAGCGCCAGACTGCTTGCTCCAGTAAAGTGCGCTGTCCTCACCAACTTCACGATTAAAGCCAACATCGAACAACAGATTCAACTTAGTACTAGCTAAAGCTTCAAGTAACGAGGGGTTAGTCCCCCCTACCGAATGACCGTGTAGATAACCATATGCCAGTTCACGAATCTTGCTTAACAAGTTCTGATCGTAAACCGTACCAACGAACTTGATGCGCTGATCCTGTTCAAAGTGGGTCTTAGCTTTTAACGCATCGTAGAACTGATTATGTTCGACATTAGTAATGATCACCAAGTCTTTTTGTGATTTTGAAGTCATAAATTCCCGAATCATGGTTTCATAATTATTTTCTGGGACAAAGCGACCAACAATCAAATAATACTCGTTAGCGCGAATATTGAATTTATGGAACCAATCAGTAATTTTAGCATCATCGTCGGCTAAAGTTGACCGCTGTGCATCAGCGCCATACGCAATAAAGGTTGTTTTTGGTTGGTACTGCATGTAGGTCGTTTGAATATATTTTTCAATATTCTTACTGTCACAGATCAATAGATCGGCATGTTTCACCATCAAACCTTCGGAATACTTCCAGTATTGTCTTACTGGCTTACTCCATTTAGCCCGCATCCATTCATGACCATCGGGATTAACGTAGACAACGCCGCCAATTGCATGCACGCGCCGTGTAATACCCCGCATAAAGGGTCCAATCCGGCAAGCCAAGATGTAAAAAATTGGCTTTTTGATTCGATGACGTCGTGCATAGCGAATCGCCTGGTTCAGCGCGGCAACATCATAATAGATCGCCTGTGCTGGACCGATATTCGGTACATAAACATTAAAACAATCAGCGTGATTATGCATAAAATGCTTCTGTTTGGCTGCTGTTTTATTGGTCACTTTACAAGCAACATGATATTTAATTGCTGTGTCCTGCTGCCCTTGAGTTAAATATTCCAAAAAGGTTTCATAACCACCATAATTGGCTGGAATCCCTTTTGATCCCACGATGAATACATGTTTTTCCACTGAATTTACTCCTTTATTTCAACAATCACACAAACATGCTCCTATGTCAATAAATGGCACATCTTTTTCTAAACACTCGTTCTAATTCTGTCGGAATTAAACCAACTGATGTAATTTGAGGTTCGGGTTACCAAGTCCTCAAAATTGGAAAAAGTTGTTTGAAAGGCAAACTCTCTCTTCAGCAATGAGTGAAAAGCTTCAATTGGCCCATTATCATAAGGATAACCTTGTTTTGAGTATGAGTGGCTAATCTGATGCCGTTCAAGTAAAGTTTCAACTTCGTTGCTGGTGTACTGTGAACCCATGTCAGAGTGAAAATATTGTGGCTTTTGATGACATTCAAGCGCCTGATTAATCGTTTCTACAACTAACGTCGCCTCCATCTGACGACCAATCTTGAAAGCAAGGACTTGATGAACCTTTGGTTCGTAAATAGAACTGAGATAAACCCAGGTTCCTGGACGTAATTCCAAATAAGTAATGTCAGCACGCCATATCCTTGCATTGGGCTGGTGCTTGATTAAATTGGGGCGTTGTGAATGATCCACATGAGTGCCAGGTTTTTTAAATCGCCGATTCATTAAAGAGTGAATCTCCATTTCCCTCATTAATCGTAAAATTCGTTTTGACCCAACACAGATGCCTGACTTGCGAAGCACCATCGTTATTCGTGGATAACCATAGGCACGATAATTATTTTCCCAAATGGTAGATTGCAAATTTAATCCGAATTTTTGGACAAATTGGTCAGCATAACCTGATACGGTGTTTGCCAGTCGAGTATTTTAAGCGGTCGCTGGTTAATTTGGAGTAACGTCGTCGTTAAATCTTGAGCACTAATGTGCTCAAAACGAGTCCCCTTAGGATAAAAATAACGTAAATTCCGATTAAAGCGTTCATTACTACCACGTTCAGCTGGCGTATAAGCATGACAGTAATAGGTCTTAATACCATATTGTGATTCAAATGATACTAGCCCACTAAACTCAGTACCACGGTCCACAGTAAAACTGTGCACCGGTCCATTAAAAGTTGTTAGGAACTTAGTCAGTGCTTCATTAACACTCGCTGTCGTTCGATCTTTTAACCGGTATGCCCAAAGGAACCGTGATTTTCGATCGATTAAAGTTAATAAAACTGCCTTACTATGCCCACGAGGACCAACGACTGTATCTAGTTCAAAATCGCCGATGCGATTACGTTGATTAATCATCATGGGACGCTGTTCAATTGATCGCCCCAAAGATTGATTATATTTGGATCGTTGGTCAACGTTACGCCGTTGGCGTACGCCATGTTCAGGTAGATCATTCAAGGAGAAATCAATTCTCCCCTGATTTAGCCAATTATAAATAGATTTAGTAGCTAGTTTAAATTCGTGAGCAATCATTCCTGGTGACCAGCTTAGACGTAAATGGTTGAGAATTTTTTGCTTTAACTCATCGCTCAGCTTAGTTTTCCGACCACATCGTGATCGCTTGTATTCGGCATCTGTTTGTGCTAATTCAGCCTGATAAGGTTGACATCGAGATAATTCATAAGAAATTGTTGACGGTGATCGGTTCAGCCGAACGCCCATTTGGATATTGGACAGCCCTAGTTCACAAAAGGTTTCGATTTTAATTCGTTCGGAATAGGTTATACTAGACAAAAGATCAGCTCCTAAAAGATGGGTTTGTGGTAAACACCATTTTAAAGGAAGCTGATCTTTTTTGTCCGAACAGCGTTCGGATTAATTTTACAATCTACCAAATCAATTTAATTTTTTCTTTGAGCTGATTATCAACACGTTCGTGTTGACTAGGTTGATATCTTTTCCAATGGTAATAGGTGCTGCGCGGTAATTTCAGTGCCGAAAGAATAATTGATAAGCGGTGTCGCAATAACTGATCTTCTATGAAGACAAGGCAATTAATTCGTCCTAATGCTTTCCCAGTAACACCGCCGCAGCTTTTAAAATTTCAAGTTCCTCTTTTAATCGCTGATTTTCCTTTTGAAGTTGTTTGAATTCTTTGGACGTTACTTCAGTACCGTCTTCTAGCTCAACTGATTTAGCGCCTTTAACCCAGTTATGAATTGCGGCTTAATTTTACAATCTACCATTGTTTGTTCCGCCATTAGCGGTTGTTGCATTTGTTTCTGTGCTAGAACTGGAGCTAGAACGACTCTTACTCTTCGAATTCGTACTACTAAAAACCGCAATTGATCCGGTCTTCTTGTAAGATAAGCTCAAGCCATTACGAATAAAGTTTGTCACGCGTTGGAGTTCGGACTTTTTCATAACTTCCATGCTCTGGTCGTTAAGTTCCTTACCAGTCCCTTGGAGGTGTGTTTCCTTCAAGTTTTTGGTGGCTGACCGATAATTCTGCGCTAAACTCGTTAAATCATCAAAGGTTAAATCAGTTTGTGTCTGCTTAGCCAAAGAACTGATGAAGCTCTGATTAAGTAATGTTGAGATTGAACCACTCTTCTTAACTAACGCCATCAGAACAGCCCGTTGCCGCTTCTGTCGGCCATAGTCATTGTCTGGATCATCATACCGCATCCGAGAATAAGCCAATGCTTTTTTCCCATTCATGTGGGTCTTAATACCTTTTTTGAATGTATAACCTGCATAAGTAAAACTTAACGTTGGCGTAACATCAACACCACCGACCTGATCAATAACTTTTTCCAGGCCACCCATGTTAATTAACGCATAAAAGTCGATAGGAATGTTTAGCATTTTTTGAATCGTATCGATAGTAGTCTTTGCTTGTCCCCAAGCATAAGCTGCGTTAATTTTCGAAGGGGACTGACTAGCAAAACCAGGAATCGTTACCGCCGTGTCCCGCGGAACACTCGTAATTGTGGTTTTATTAGTGGTCGGATTTAAGGTCACAACCATCATACTATCGGTTCGACCCTTGTAACTCCGACCTAATGCACCTGTATCAGTTCCCAATAAGAGAATTGAGATAGGCTTCTTATCAGATAATTGCTTATTTACATCTCGTTCTTTAGTTACACCAGAAGCATTAAACGAACTGTTGACAGCATTTTTAATACTTCTATAGCGTGTCATACCATACGCCGCACCACCGGCGATCAATAAGAGAATAAGTACCAATATGGTGTTACGAACTGGATGCGTCTTTTTTCTATGTTGCATACTACCAACCACCCCTTCGGTCTCCTCAAAATAACTCTAATTATACTACAATTACTTCAAATTTATTTTGAAACTCCGCAAAGCCTTCTGCCAAGTTGGAATCTCAAATCCAGTCGCCTTAACCTTATCCAAACTCATCACAGAATGCTTCGGTCGATAAGCTTTTTGTGGAAAAGCTGTAGAATCAACTGGCTCAACTTGAACTTGAGTATCCTTTAAAATCTCACAAGCAAAATCATACCAAGAACAACTGTCATCATTGGACAATTGATATAACCCATACGCCAATTTCTCTTCAACCGCGTAACTCATAAATTCAGCCAAAGTCTTTGTCCAAGTTGATCGACCAATCTGGTCACGCGCGTTTTATAATCAAGTTAGCCAAATACTTTTAGCTAATTGATAAAATAAAAAACACCAAGACAAATCTCTGTTATCATTGATGTTCCTACACAAACAATGAAAGAGGTTATTGTCTTGATGCAAGAACAGAATACCACAGTCAGAAAAAAAGGTCAGCACCTAACTTCGTTTGAACGAGGCAGAATTGCTACGCTGCACAGCCAAGGCTATTCCAATCGTGCAATTGCCAGAGCGCTTAATGTTTGTCATCAAACAATCAATAATGAATTGTGCCGCGGCGAGATCGACCAAGTAAAAAAATTGAATGGTCAACGCCAATATTATGCTGTATACTCACCAGAAACAGCACAAGCTAAGTACGAAGCTAATCGAGCCCACTGTCATCGACCTTTGAAACTCGTCGGTGTCGCTGATTTTATCGACTATTTTACGACTCATTTGCGTCAAGATGGTTGGTCGCCTGATGCAGCAGTAGGACGGGCCAAACTTGAAGGCTTATATCAACCTGAGGAGATGGTCTCGACCAAGACGCTATACCACTATATTGATGCCCAGTTACTTGAAGTCCGCAATCTTGATCTACTCGAAAAAACGCGCCACCGTGCCAAACATCATCACTCGATCAAGCACAAGCGTCTGGCCGGGCGGAGTATTGTTGAACGGCCTAAAAGTATCGACCAGCGCCAAGAGTTCGGCCATTTCGAATTGGACACCGTGGTGGGCAAGCGCAACGGTCAAGAGAGTGTGATCTTAACGCTGATCGAGCGTCAATCCCGCTGCCAAATTCTACGTTTGATCGATGGTCGTGATGCCGATTCAGTCAACTATGAGCTGGCCAAGATCTGTCAAGAATACGGATCAATCATGAAGTCAGTTACTGCCGATAATGGCGCTGAGTTCTCGGAAGTTGGCGCTGTACTTACCGGTGTCGCTGACCTTTATTATGCTCATCCATATCGTTCCTCTGAGCGTGGGACTAACGAAGCGCATAATCGAATGATCCGCCGCGATGTACCCAAGGGTCTATCCATGGATATTTTGGGTCCTCATGATATCCAAGCAGTTGAGTCAAAGCTAAACAATTTACCGCGCCGGCAAACTGGCTATCAAACACCCAAAGAGCTTTTCTCCGCTGCTTCCGCCGGTTAAGTTAAATCCATAAAATATGAATATTAATGAAAATACTGATTTAATAGGATTTATCGTGTGGCTAATTTGTTCTTGCAATTTGGGTCTTCCTTAATATGCCCCATTAGGTCTGAAAAAAACACTAATAGTTTTAATTAAAACACCCAAATCAAATAATACGCTTCGATGCAAGATATATTTCAGATCAAGTCCAACCATTTCATCAAAACCAACTTCATTGCGAACCGTAACTTGCCATAAACCGGTACATCCGGGTTTCACAAATAATCTTTGCTTATCATAATCTGTATAATTTACGACTTCACCTGGTAAAGGTGGGCGAGGACCAACCAAGCTCATTTGTCCCAGTAGAACATTCAAAAGCTGAGGTAATTCGTCAATACTATGTTTTCGAATAAATCTACCAACTTTTGTCACCCGTGGATCCATCCTAATTTTAAAGATCGCCCCATCAACTTCATTCTTATCAATCAGATATTTTTTCAAGCTATCTGCATTAACGACCATTGATCTGAATTTGTACATTTTAAAGGGGCGCTGTTGTCGTCCTAAACGAATCTGCGAATAAAATACTGGCCCCTTTGGCTCTTCTAATTTAATTGCAATAGCAACAATTAAAAATACCGGTAAGAGTAACACTAGGCCAAAAAAACTAGCTACAAAGTCAAAAATCCGCTTTACCGACCGATATACATAGCGATGTCGTTCGTAATTCAAATCAATCGCAATATTTCTTGTATGCTCTTCTCCATAATCCATTAGAATAACCAAAACCTCTTTTTCTTCTTGAGCACCGAAATCCTAGTAAATTCCGGTTTCACAATCTCCTCCCCATTGAGGATTGCTCTAGCGTCATCATTAAACCTAGTCGCAACATCTTTACCAGCTTGTTGCTCTAGTTTATTAAAGGCGTCCCCCATTAAGAATCGCCGTCCCTTAAAATTATGCGCATCCGAGGAAAAGGCAAAGCCCATACCACTGCGAATAATCTTAGCGGTTAATTTCTCGACATTATCGCCGAACACTCCAAGATAACTACTACTGGTCAGCTGCGTTAAACAACCCATTTCTACAAAATCATATAACCGGTCCGGTTCCTTCTGAAACCCATGGTTCCGTTCCGGATGGGCAATCACTGGTGTAATCCCACGCGCCTGCAACTCAAAGATCATATCTTCCGTATATTCTGGAATCCCACTGTGCGGTAATTCCAATAGTAGATACTTGCCGCCCTCATCCATAAACAGGATATCGTCGTCATCTAGTGCGGTTAGGAGCTCCCCCGTCAAGTGCACCTCTTGTCCGGGAAAGACTGTTAACGGGATCTTAGCAGCGTCTAGTGCTTCTTGAAAGGCCGTTGTTTTTCTCAATACATCTACCTTATGGTTGGTATATTCGCCATCCATATGGTGCGGTGTCAGCAGAATATGACTAATCCCTTGCGCCACCGCGTCGCGTGCCATACCAAGCGCCATCGGCAAGTCTTTCGCGCCGTCATCCACACCCGGTAAAATATGACAATGTAAATCAACTAACGTCACTTTTTATCATCCGTTCCGTAATAGCCGCCGTAATAACTGCCACCATAATAATTACCACCGTAATAACCCACTGACTTTTGGGCTGTCACACGATTCATCACTGTTCCTAAAATGTTAGCGTGAACAGTCTCCAACAGTTGCTTAGCCCGACGCACCCCATTCTTGTCAGCAATACCTTGTGGCACAACTAAAACCGTCCCATCAATTTGGCTCGCCAATAATTGTGCATCCGTCACCGTATTAACCGGTGGTGCATCAACAATCACCAAATCAAATTCAGCGGTTAGTTCACTTAACAAATTTTCAATTCGTTTACTACCCAATAGCTCCGCCGGGTTAGGTGGAACTGGTCCACTTGTGATTACGCTAAGGTCCTTGACCATGGTCTCGCGAACCACTGCCGATAAGTCAGCGTTTCCTGATAGATAGTTCGTCAATCCCATCCGATTACTAACATCGAACGAGCGATGAACGGCTGGTCGCCGTAAGTCAGCATCAACGAGTACAACCTTAGTGCCCTGATCCGCCCAGGTAACTGCCATATTATTACTGATCGTTGATTTTCCTTCAGAAGGTCCCGACGATGTGAACAGAATTGATTGGAGTTGCTTATCAACCGAGGAGAATTGAATATTCGTCCGAATGGTTTTGAACTGTTCTGCAATCATCCCATTGGGCTCTGTATAGCTAACTAAACCGACACCATACTTTAAACTTGTATCATCAATTTTTTTCTTGTTTCGCTTAAACCACGCCATTGTCGTCACCTACACCTTTCTTCGGCTACGCGCTTCTACTCTGCCATCTGCACCGGTAATTAAGTCGTCTGAACTGTGACGTTCACGCGTAATCCGCTTTTTAACTTCCTTATCGTCAATTTCACTAACGATACCTAAGCTGGTCAATCCCAATTCATCCGTCAAGTAACTCTCGGAAGTAACCGTTCGATCCGTAACCTCACGCAATAATGCCAATCCAATACCGAGAATCAGCCCCACAATTAATCCGATTGCCAAATTGATGGTCTTTCTCGGGCTTACCGCCGAATAGTTCGGTGTCGCTTTTGACACGATTGAAACATTATGAACGCTCATCATCTTGACAACTTGCTTTTTAAATACTTTGGCGGTTTCATTCGCAATTGTTGCCGCTGTTTTAGCATCCGTTGCCTTAACCGTAATCGAGAATACCTGCGAGTTCTGCTGGTTACTAATTGAAATAGCATTTTTCAATGCACCCATTGATCCCGGATATCCAGGGTAACCGCTGGTTGTGTTATTGACTGTCTTTAAGACAGTTGGGCTAGTAATGATGTCCTTATATGTACTAATCATCTGCACGTCGGCTTGTACTTGCTGATACTGTGCCGCCTGCATACTGGCCGATAGTTTTCGATTAACCAATATTTCGGTTGTCGCCTCATATTTTGGCGTCATCACAAAAAAGGTAACAAAAATCGACGCCAAAAAAACTACTAAAGTTGTGATCCAAATTGCTTTGATGTGTTTACGCAAGATACCAAAAATTTGCATCACACTAATTGTTTGCTCAGAATCCATATTTTCCTCCAGTACGGTCTACTACCATTGTAAGTGATTGCTTTGGGCTTTTTAATTTCTGTTCGGATTAATTATAGAATTTGCCATTATGTTTTCTATGATTATGCAAATTCTTTTTAACAGGCATTTTCTTCATACGCTCCTAAATTAACCAAAGCTTAAAATTATAAATACGGCCCTAATTTTTACACTTATTTAATAAATAGTCAATTGGTAGATTGTGGTATGTTGAAGTGGCAAGGCTTCTTTCTAAGCGACCACACCTCAGCTATAAATAAAGAGGTGAATAGTCCCATACCTAAAAAAAGGGCGGAAATGTCACAAACTGAAATTAGCGAGTGTTTATCTGAAGCTTGGAAATATGGCAAGACCGTTATACTTCAACTAAATCAAGTAGACATAAATGGCACCCCAACAGAATTTACCGGCTATATAAAGGGCTATCAGTCCGAATGGATTTGGGTATTAATTCAAGGAGAATTGCATAAAATAACTCTGACAACTATACGAAATTGCCAATACAAATAAAACAGCTAACCTCTTTACGGTTAGCTGTTTTGGCGTTACTGCATTATTATTCTTCCCTTATTTCACTAATTTACCGACACTGGTGTGATCTGAATCACCTGATGCTTTTGAACGTCATAGGTGAAGTGATACCACTGGACTTGATGACTCGTCGTCTTGTTGCCATCAATCAATGAAGAATTGACCGTCGCAATCCCATTGATCTTCTGACCATCAGAGTTTTCTACATAAACGTGCTTTGAATTAATCTTCTGGTATACGTTATCCTTTTTAAGAAATTTGATATAAGACTGCGTGCTCTTGGACTGCATATTCAGATTACCAATCATCTTTTTTACCACAGATGGCGTCGCATACTTCTGCGCTTGCGCCTGTCTGGTTGACCAGTTGGTAAAATCCCATTCGAATGACGTCTTTAAAAACGTATTGATATTGGCCACTGAACTGGTACTAGTCAACGTTAAGTTCTTAGCACTGTACTTCTGTATCTTATTTTCTTTTATGGCCTGATTATCATGCTTAGCTGCTTCAATTTCCGTCCGTAATTCCGCATTACTACTGGCTAATTGACGATTAGATTTGGTTAATGTTAAAGCATATACCAACGCGGCTATCCCACACACTATACCTATAATCACAAGAATCTTGTTGAATTGTTTTCCATTGTTTCTTTGCATCGCTGACTACTCCCCTTTAAGATGCCTTCTTCTCAATAAACTTCAACGGATCAAGCCATGAATGACCGCTCGGATTCTGCCAGTCACCCTGAGCAGTTACCCAGCTCTTTTTGTTGGTCACGCCCAAATGCAAGTGTCCTGTTTGTTGTGTTGCAATAACCTGGCCTGTTTTAACTGTATCGTTAACTGCTACCTTGTGAGTTGGCCCACTCATGGCAAATTCTTGATAAATAACTTCATACCCGTCATCGGCTTTAGTAACAATGACGTCTTTACCTAAACCATAGGGGTAAGAGTCGGTAATTCCTTTCTTCATGGGATCACCAACAAAGATGACTTTGCCGCCATGAACCGCTCGAATTTTGGCACCATGACCCGCATCAAAATCGACCCCATCGTGCCAAGGTGATCCCGCTAGATCACGAGGACCGAATCCTGACGTGACATACTTACCGCCCTTATAAGGCCAACCCCAGTCACCACCAGCTGCTGAGGCATCACTACCACAACCACCAGTATTGCCTGTACCGCCACTATCATCGGGATCAGATACATCACCAGAATTATCAGCCCCCGTATCATTAGCGCCAAACTTGGCGTACCAATGATCACCGTCAGGATAACGACCAGGTTGTCCCGATGGGCCCTTATCGAGATACCATTGCTCTGGATTATTTCTCATACCTTCATAGTCCATCAGCCAATCATAAGCAGCCTTATGAACGTCAGATTTTCTCAATGCCGCTTTAGCACCTTGATAACCATGATTCAATTCATATTTTGTAAAGTCTAATTGTGTTTGCAAACTGTCCCACTTTACGCCTTTGCGACTGGCAAATGCTTTTAATCCATTTGTACCCGTCAGTCGATTGCCCATCCATTGGGCAAGTCCGGTAGCTCCAGAACCAGCGTTGTTACCAATTTTGGGATTAAAGCTCGATTCAAATTGCCAAACACCCATGGCACCAGTAGCACCTTGAGGAGTTGCATGTAGCTCTGAACGTAGATATCCATAAATAGACTTTGCTCGCTTGTTCATATCTGCTGAAGTCGTAACATCGACATTCGAGACATTACCACTACTACAGGAACCCGATTCCGAAGCCGCTCCACCAGCAAGCAATAAAGCTAACATCATAGCGCCAAAAAATAAAACAAACAATGGCACCAATAAGCCAATCGTCCATAATCCAATTTTTTTGGCCCGTCTGGATAACATTAGCCAACACCACCTTGATAACGGTTAAGCTCGTCAGGCGTGGCATGAACAGTAAACACATAATTTTGATCGCCCTGAATGTTCATTAACAGCTTCTTTTGCGGTAACTTAGTAATTGCGCCAAGCTCGTCAGGCGTAACTGAGCTACCCAATGCCCGGGACAACCGGGGAATATCATCATCAGATAGATGGAAGAAACAGCGGTACGTCATCATACCAAATACCTTAGATAATGAACGGAAGTAGCGTTGTGAACGACTGGTGGTTGCTTGATAGTTTTGATCCGGCATTAATTCTTTAATGGTCGGCATAATCAACGAAATTCCACAAAAGTCTTTCGCCATTTCTTCCATTAGGCTTGAAAGCCATTCCAATCCTGCTGAGAACTCCTCCTTGGCGTAATTTTGAAATTCGTCAATGCAGACCCAATAATAAGGAATATCGACCAAATCAATCTGATGGTTGTTGTACAAGTAACGGTAACGCTTGCCGTTGTTAACTATCTCAGCCGAGACCAACGATAATGCTGAATACACTTGGGAATTAAACACTTCGTTACCATGGGCTTTTAACCCACTTAAGTCATAAACAACCACGTCCGTATCAGTCATATCTGGGATCGTTGTAAACCCGTCAAAAATAATGGCTTCCGACTGCAACATCTTTTGAAAGGTATCGACAATCCGATTGATTGAAGTAATTTCGACCTCTGGATGCGGACGATTCGGATTAAGATAGCTACGCTGGATTTCTTTTAGATAGGTGAGAAAATCCCCAAGCTTTGGATACTGATTATGTGGCAATCCCGTAGAATGTAGGTCTCCTAAATGACGTCCGGGGTGCTTAACCCATAACCCTTCACTAATGTAATAGTCAGTAATAATATTTTCCAATCGGTTTAGATCATCAGTTGTGGCTTCCGAATTCTGAAAACTGAACATATTACGCAGTTTCTGCACATGGGCATTAAAAGATCCAATTTCATCAACAACAGTTTCATGTTTGTCTTTTTTCATTTGTCGACCATACTCATCAGTAACCGTAACCGGCGTATCTATTTCTTTAGTCGCAGTGGGGAAAATTTCAAATGGATTAATATGCACGCTCGACCCATCCAAGGTGATCACCGTGCCGCCTTGTTCTCGCGCGGCTTTAATGTACTCTCCCTTAACATCAAAAATCCTCAGTTTACCGCCCCGAGCGAATACGTCATCATTAAGTTTTTTGGCGAAGGTC
Source organism: Levilactobacillus zymae (assembly GCF_032190635.1). Lineage (NCBI taxonomy): Bacteria > Bacillati > Bacillota > Bacilli > Lactobacillales > Lactobacillaceae > Levilactobacillus > Levilactobacillus zymae. The sequence continues at coordinate 37,545 of NZ_JAVLAS010000002.1, read as the reverse complement.
GACTTCCCGTTGCGGGGATTCCCCGCGATCATGAAGTAAGGCGTTAAGCGTCGTGGTGTGATCAGTAACGGATTCAGCATAATTGGCCCATTAGTGGTACTCTTCCCAAAATACGATCCACCATCGTCGTCCAGCTTCACGTGGTTAAACGGAAATCCCTTGCCCAAGACATCTGCGGCAATTGGCGTACCATGCCGCACGTTCCGCAATAGTTCTTGTTTCATCATTGGTGTCCAAAGACTACGTAATTCAGAATCCTGCTCACCAACAAAACAGGCAACACCGTAAGTCCCCAATTTCTCTTTAATCGCCTTAATCCGCTTATTGAGTTGTTGTTCATCGTCGGCATAAACGAAAATCCGTACGTCAGCCCGCTTCATGACTTCCATATTGTCACCTAAGCGACTAAGTAATCCTAGTTGCCGGCGATAGTCTTTATCTGCTTGCAACTTGCCTAGCGTTTTGCCATTCTTGTCCATAGCTTGACTAAGTTTTTCATCTGTCGACCGTTGTAAAGCTTTTTTAATAGCTTCCTTGTTTTCTGTCCCCAACGACAGCGTGGTAATCGTGTTGTTAAACTGTGTCAGTTCAATTAACCAAAAATACTTCAAACCGGAACTTGGATAGCGATAGACGTGTAAACAGGCTTCTACACCAGTTCCTGACTCAATGACTCGATCCCTAATTCGGATATTGCCTTGTGGTTGTGTCCGGGCAATCATCGCCAAATCATAATCTTGTTTTTCTAATTTCTGAATCTCTCGCTTTTTCATTTAACCACTCCTTAGACCCGCACGTTAGGATTATTAATCCGTTCCATGACCCGCTCTTTTTGACTACGTTCCAACATTCGAAATTTTAAATAGGCTGAGACCTGAGCATCTCCCAGCAAGCCATCTATGCTATTCAGATTGCTACGCAATTCTCGTACCGTATCACCGAACACTACCGCAAAGAATTCCCGGTTTTCCAACGTTTCTTCAATGCCCTTAGCTGCTTTAATTTTGTCCTGACAAAATCGCTGTCTCTGAATCAAGACTTGATGAGCTTGTCTATTTTTATACTGTTTTTCTTGAACCATCCGGGTGTATTTCATATACCGCTCGCCCCAAAAGGCTTGCTGCTTAGCTGTTGAAACTGGAAAGGGCGCTATAACAAACGTAACGTCATTCAAATATCGTCTTAAAAAACTAGTCAATGAGTCTGATACTGCCTCTAATTTCGTTGCGGGAACGCTGCTTAACCCAATCCCATCGACGACCAAAATTTCAGCATACCCGAATACTTTCAATTCAATAAACGCATCTGAGCCGGGTGTTAATCGCTTATAATCAATCAAATCGGTCATTTGAAACTGCCGAACTGGTTGAAAAAGGGACGCTTTGTTGCTGTCTTGCCCTTTTTTAGCTTTGTCCATCGTCTCGAATCGACTGGTTCCTTGAGACCTACTACTGTGTCGAACAGAAATCATCGCTTCCACACCCCTTCAATCTTTTGTTTAACGAAAACCCCATAATCGAGGCTTTTAAATCGTGTCTTTTTCGGAAAGAAATCATAAATGAGTAATTCCCAATTACGCTTACCATGATTTCCCAGCGATGGGCAAACCAACCAAACACCATAGCCAATACCAACAACCCAAAAACATACGGTTTCTAACTGCATATCTGGTGGAAATATATCTGAAATCATGAAAATAATCCCCGCCCAAATAATCAAAAACATCAGATCTCGTACATAGAACATCGCAATTTTCATGCGTGTGCGAATGTCTGGTGTGACGCCAAAACCATCTTGCAAATCCATTCGCTCCTTTCGGCTAAAATAAATGTTGGCTATACCTTATAACCTCAAGGAGCACAATAGATAAACCGCACCATCAAAAAAGGCATACCTCCTTGGATATGCCTTTTTTGCCAGAAGTGCTTGTTTAATCTGGAATATTATTAAAATTAGTTACTCGTCCATTCGATGGGGCTTGACCGCTATCACCTTGCGGAGTTGTTGGCACATCAGGAGTTCCTGAATGGGGCGCTTTAAAGTTTGACGCCACATTTGATGATGCCGAATAATGCTTTGCTGGAATGATTGGTGCTTGCTTAGCACTCCCCGCCGTCGTTGCGACCGGATGAACACTACCTGTCGAATTCGAAGCCGGACGAACGTTAGCCAGATGTCCCGCACTCGAAGTACCGGTGGTACGTGGCGCGCCAATATCTGATTGTCCACCAGCCGCGGCATTAATATCTTCACCTATTGGAGTTTGTTCCGATGATGTATCTGAAACTGCTCCGCTTGCAGCATTGAGGTCCTCATTACCAGTTGCACGACCAACATCGTTTGGCTGATCATTGCCCCCCATGGATGGCAAATCAGGATTTTCACTTGAGGGCATTAATCCTGAGCTAGTTGGCACTGTGGCGGAGTTACCACTGATTGGAGCAGCTTCACCTGGATTACCTACATTATTAACCGGCAAATCGTCTTCATTAGTAACTGGTGGTTCAGTTGCGTCTAAGCTTCCCATACCTTCCTGATAATCGAAACCATCTCCATCTTCCGACATTGTCTGCGCAGCGTTTGGTGACCTGTCCCTTGAAGTAGGGTTAGCGTCAGCTGTATTCGAACTACCTAAGGAATTCTGATTATGATCAAGGTTACCATAATCATTGGCTCCGGCCTGTTCTTCTGGCCGTTCAGCCGCAGCATTACCCGGTTGCTGATTCTGTCCGCTATCTGACATATCCGCCGTATTTTCCGATTCTGACTCGTCTGTCCCACTTGGGACTGAATCCCCTGTTTGGGCAGCGTTCAGACCATTTCCTTGATCTGTTGAGCCATCTGAACTTTCTGTTCCATCACTAGATTCATCTTGTAGCGCTGATGAACGGAGTTTATCAATGCCACCCTTTGCCTTACCACCAGCACTTTTGATTCCGTGACCAACAGTACCGGCCGCACTAGCAGCTGTTTCTATTCCTTGAACAGCCTTGTGGCCTGCTTTACCCGCAAATGAAGCCAATCCAGCACCGGCCATCGACCCTGCAACCAGATCACGCATACTACCAGATTGCCCCGTAGACGTTCCAGTCCAACGCTGAATATATTGATCGCCGGCAATCAGCACCGCAATAGCGGCTCCATAAATCATCAAAGTGGCAATAACCCGTTGCCAACCGCCAGCTAAACCACCAATAAAGTTAGAAGTTCCCGACGTTACTTGAATAATCGTAATTAAGAAGAAGACGCCCGCATTTTCAACGAAAATACCGGTACTAGCACCGATGATCGAACTTATAAGCTCTTTAACGTTCTTCATAGATTGAACCCGGAATAGCGCCACCAGAGGCGATAAAATCATTAGAAAGAAAATCTTAATACTGTACTTCGCAACCTTGTAGCCCGCTAGCAGAAAGAAACCGTCTAGTAAAATCAATTCCACAATAACGGCAATCCAATTTACGTGGTATCGAGGGTAAACCAGCTGTCCCATATGGGTAATTCCACTAACTTGCGTAGTAGGGAGATCTAACTTGGCGACCTTAGTGTTATGTGTATCAGTCACTCCGGTATCTAACTGATACTTAAACACATTCGTATTCAACTTATTCTTGTCAGAAACATATCCAATATTATCTTTAGCAATGTTGACCGTAAAATTAATCGAATTGAGATTGTCGGTATCTATCCGATTAAAATCTGACCAGCCTTTACTTCCACCAATCTTTTTCGGATTCGTATTGAAGTTTTTTTCAGCCATAACTAGCCAATCAATGGTGTTATCTTTATATGGGGAAACGACGACATGTTTTAAAGAGTCTTCAAAGCTCTCGTTTTTGGTACCTGTCACCGCTGAGTTCATCTCTGTCGTAGCGTGAACCGTGATTGAATTAAATTCCCCAACCAACCATGGCAGAATAATGATAACCGCACAAGCAGTCATAACTGACGCCATGGCTTCTTTAAAAACCGGACGCTTAACCATAGAAGCTATTGACCAACCAATAATAGCCACCACTAAAATTGAGAAACCTAAAATCACGAGAAAAGTATGCAAATTGCTAATCTGAGTAGAACCAGCATAGTTTCCTTTGACCAAGAACCCCAGTAATCCAAACATCTTGGCATAAACCGCAGATAATACTTCGCCGATGTTATAAAACATCTTGCTAAAAAAAGAGCCCATGCCATAGCCAACCGTTAACATTGCATTGCTGATGGGACCCAAAGTTTCTGACCACGCCTGATAAAATTCTATAACTGGCTTCTTTGTAGTCACATCACTTCCCGTTAGCCACCCCAGCAGGCCCTTAATCGTTCCCGAATTTTTTAGAGAATCAGGAATCGGCATGGCACTGGCCAGAAAAACTAACTTAACCATTAAATTCATTAGACATATTCCTTTCCAAAACCAAAATCACAAAATCATTTAGTTAATCTGATTTTAAAGAGAAATCTATCCACTTATGTAAAGCGCACACAAATAAAAACCATGCCATCAAATACAATGACATGGTTTTACATACGTTATTTATCTAGTGAGACTCTGTGTGAACCTGGCTGAATTAAGCGTGTCCCAAGGCCTTCGTCATTTATGCCCTTCATCTTATATCCTGACCATTTATCAGCTATTACCGGCTTCACTAATTTAAACCTAATATTATCTTCCCAACTTTTTTGAAATACTGCCTAGCTGACCCTCTAAGTCATCTAGCGAGGATGTCATAGTAAATAGATTATAACTAGAATCAGGCGCAACAATGTCTAAATTCTCGCTTTTGCTGGCCGGACTTTCAGTTTTAGTAACTTTATACTTATGCTTTTTAAAAACCGGTTTTACAAAGTGCCAGCTCTCCACAATGTCTTTGATTTCTTTGTTCTGACTCTCAGCACTTACCCATTGGCTCTCTTTGATATGAACAAGCTGAGCCTTTTCATGACCAAACAACTTTTGGGACTGAGATTAATTCAGGTATTTAGCCTTTTTAATTAGCTGAATATTAGACAAACCTTCAAATTCTGATAATTTGGCGCCTAATGGGAATCCGTAGATGGCTACTTTATTTCCTTTGAAAACAAGCACCGAATCAACTGGATCATGACCTTTCAATCCATAAGTATCAATCCAAGCTTGCTCACTATTCTTTGAACTAGCAACTAAGCTTGTTGCTGGTTTAACATTGCTTGCTACACCACTACAACCTGTCAGAACCCCTACTACCATAACTGCCATTAATCCGAAAATACATCTTCTATACTTCATCCACCATTTAACTGATTTTCCAAAAAACGTTCGTAATTTTAGAGATTGTATTCATGCTGATATTTGCTCCCTTCTCAACTCGTGTAATCATTGATTGTAGAACTCCTGCTCGTTCTGCCAGTTTTTGCTGGGTCCAGCCGCAATTCTCACGCTCTTTACGGACGGCAACCGCACTTATTAATTTATTCATTTCCGCGGTGACCTGATTAGCGAACTTCGGATCACGCAAATCTGAGGAAAATAGATCATCAACATCTGTTAAGCAAATTTTATTCATTCATTTTCCATTTCAATCGAAAATATCAAAAATGTCTTTGACTGCTTCCAAAGCCTTGAACCTCAAAGCTTTACTCAGATGATCAACAACCTCACTGGAACGAGCACTATAATCATAGCCCAACAAATTCGTTAGAATGGCATATCCATGAACCTTATTACTCTCAATTTTTAACGCCCCTGGAAAACCACTGGGAACCTTAGATGTAATAGGGAATCCTACAATCATGCCAGTTCTCTGATTATAAAGGTCGGAACTAATCACCAACATTGGCCGTCGAATATTATGCTTTTCCTTATCATGCCCTCCATACTCATGACCGGCATGGGGTTCCGCATCAATCCAAATTAAATCTCCCTGTTTTGGCGCTATTTCATTTTTATTCCCAAACATTTTCTTTACCGACCATTTCTCCGTTATCGGCCAAATTCATTTCTTTAAGCGCTGCCTGAAAGTCATAATCGGGATTTTGTTCAAAGATATTCTTGTGAGTCGGGATAAATGATAAAATCCCATTACTATCCATAACAGGTTGATATTCCGCGTTCTCTTTAACCTTGAAGTCGGCTGGAACTGTAATCATTAGCGAATTACCTTGTTTTCGAGCTTTTACTGTCATTACGAACATCTCCTTCATACACGTAATTATATATGTAATTACGAAATAAATCAACCATTAAAAAAAGGTGCAAAAATTTAGCATTTCTGCACCTTATTTTGTCTATTCTGCTGCGGTTCACGGGATCAACTGCTCCCAACGGTCTGTCAAAAATTCGCGTAAATTATCGACTTGTTTATCACCCGAATACTGTTGAAGCAGATCAAGACTATCATCGGAATCAAGTTGATCATGATAGTCTTGATCTGCTTGCGTTTTATTATACAGTTGTTTGCCAAACTGTAGAAGCTCTTCATCACTTAGTCCGCTTATCTCATCTTGCATTTTGCCTAACAGCTTAACTGTACCCACTTGTTGGTCACTTGCTGGTGAGTTCGCTTCAGTTGTCGCCGATGGTACAACATCAGCTGCATCAGTCGTTGGTTGGCTACCATCTGCCAAAGCATGGTATTCAGCTGAAAAATCATATCCATTTTCTGTCAAATCCAGCCCCTGATGCGCACCAATATAATCAATATCAGCTGCACCATCGGTACTCAGTGTCTGTTTTAAGAACGTCCAGGAGTATGGCATCTTCGTACGTCCATGATTGTAGATGGGGTTATTACGGATCATCTTACCAGTCTTGGTGTCCCGTGTCGTCCGTAACACAATCGACGATCCGCGCGGCAGCCGCATAATCTCAGCTGCGGACATGACATCAACGCCCGTAGAATTACCGTCACCATAGCCATCCGCCGTATTCCCAATTAAATCACTATGGCGCTTATGTTGGGTGCTCATAATGGTGGTCTGACCTAATGCTTCCGACATTTCCTTAACGGTTTTTACTTCATTACTCAGAATGTAAATTGTATTGGCACAGTTACTTCGAATCGTTTCAGCTTCATTTTTTGTATACTGAATCTCTAACTGTGACAGACTTTGAATAAAAATATCAAACAACAAGTTTTGACCTAGTCCATAAGAAACCTTGGTTGTCATGTTCGGAATCTTCGGAACATTAGCGAACTCATCAATAATATTATGCACACGAACATAGGTCTTACGTTCCTGCGTATTGGCCGCCATTTTATTTAGAAAATTCCAGGTCTGGTCAATAAAAAAGGTCACAATCTGATTATAACTAGGGTTATCCGGGGGGGTGATCATGAAGATTGCCGTTGGTTGCTCCGAATACTCTAAATTTAGATTGAACAACGCCTCACTGGCTTGGAGAACCTCGGCACTCTTAGGTTGCCGGAATCGGTGAATCGTTTTTCCCAGCACTTCAAATTGCGTCGCCGTCCGCTGGTAAGCATCACTGGCTTTGATCGCAATTTTGAACTTGCCATTCAAAAGGCTCTTAATGGGATAAGCAACGGCTCCCACTGAGTTAACATTGCGCCGTTTGGACTCGATCAGTTGACCCCCTTGACCTTCTTCCGTATAAATCGAAACCTCGACGCGACCATTTCGGAATTGATGCGGCAAATTGAAGTAGATAATTCGGGGGAAACCAATTTGGTTAATATCAAATGAATTAAGCGAGGTCAAACGGGCAATATCGTTTTGTTGATAAATCTTGAGTCCTTCCATCATCGTTGAATATATCGACCCAGCCGTTTCACTACCTGACAGCTTGCTTTGGGCGAACGCGGTATAAGCCATCTCACGAACCTGGCGTCCCTCACTGTCCGGGTGAGCTGCATTCAACTCCCGTAAGCCATCAAAATACTCGACTAATTCCGTTGTCTGACCTGTTGGTCGCCCATTCGTCATAATCGTTATTTCTTGGCTGCCCAAATCTGACAACATCTTATAAGCATTATGCAAGGTCACGCGATCCCAGCTCTTAGGATCATCACTGTGTCGGTTTGCCAGGTCAATCAAGGCAAGAATAATAGAATTCAGTAAGTTCGCCGCACTAGTGTTGAAGAATGCCTCGGTTCCGCCACTTTGTTGGCCGTCACCTTTGACATAAATACTCGTCGACAATCGCTCAACTTCATTTTGCACATCGTCCCAGTTTTTCTCCTGCGCATAGCTTATGATAACGCTTAACGGATTATAGCTCATCGATCGCGACGTGTCGGACATATTAAGCAATTCGACATGATAGTTACGCTTCTTTAACGTTCGGTACATTTGTCCATAAAGTTCTTGCTTCGGATCATTGATAATCATTGAGGACTGTTCCTCAGCTCGCGACAAAATATCAATTAGCGGTAAAACCGTCATTTGCCCCTTACCTGATCGGGTGCCCCCAACAATCAATGAATTATCGGTCGCAGTATCGATCGCATATTTTCCCAATGGATAATCGGAATACTGAAAATTATGAATAACCGTCTTTCGCATTAAATTAGCCACTGTTTTGAACCCTAGTATGCGTTTAGACTTGGCCCGATTCATGACCCAGGTTTGTGGCATCATGGCTAAATTACCCACGTGTGAAACCGGCATACCGCCAACGCCCGGAAAGCTGCTAACTCGATCCGGGATTAGTTTATAGGTTTGCTTAATTTCATGGGTTGTCGCAAAGGACTCGGCCCCATGCTCCTTACCATTGAAAGACACCGTGGTCATGATTACACGGCGAACCATATTCAAGTAAATAGCTAACACAATAACCGTGACGCCATAACCCCACCAACCAAAGATCGCAAACGGAGCCAGCCCTAAGAATAGCGGTGCGTGCCAATCTGTAAGTGATATTAACGGGTGCCAATGCATTAAATTGACGAAGTTCACAAAATCAGGCTGTTGCTTAAGCAGCAAGAGCATCATAGACCTTACCCAAATGAACAACGACCAACCATAAACCACGATCACATTTAACATGATCCGTAAAACGACTAGTAAACCTGCCAGCCCAGACCAAGTTAAAAAAGGTGACGCCGCCCACCAAGGGCCTGACGCCATCTTTCTTCTGTTTCTACCTGACCCATTTTTTCGCAAGTCGGTCACTCCTTTCTATTTTCTCGTTGATTCACAGGAAAAACATCATCAACCGTTGCCTTATAAAGACCAACCGCTGCTGCCATCTCTTGCTCAACTTGAGTTAAAGTTTCTTCACCAACCTTAGTCAGGCTTAACTCCTGACAACGGCGGTCAATTTGAGACTGGTGACGTTGCACCAATCCTCGTTGCTCCAACTGTTTAACCACTCGCGACAAACGCGATCGTAAGCTATGTGTTGTCGCGGCCAACGTTGCCTGGCTAAATTCTCGTAAGAGATCAACCCAAGTACATGGTGAGTAATCATTAATGATAGTCAGGGTATAAAATTCGTTAACCGTGACTCCACTATGTGCCACCGTAGCTGTCGTAAAGTGCTTAGCATAGCTTTGCATCTTTACAATCGAGGAAAAGTCAATCTTATGTGCCATCCTTTATCCCCCCTACTTGGTGTTCGTGGTATCAGCCGAAGAACTTTGTGTTGAGGTCTGCTTAGCCGCCATGGCGGCACCCTTTTCGAAGTCCTTCATTCGCTGCTTGTACACAGATTCGGCCGATTCTAATTTCGCTTGATTTTCCGCAGAAGTTCGACTAGACGATTGCGCTGCCTTACTTTGCGAATTAGCTTGCGATTCAACGATGGCTAGTTTACGAGATAGTTGTGATTGTGCTGAACGTTGAGCACTTGCCATCTCTTGATCACGTTGATTGATCCAAAAACCAGTACCGCCTAAAAGTAAGCCCCCTGCCATGAGCACTCCCGCCGCTTTCCCCCAGTTTTTTTTACTTACGGGGTTACTCGCTGAATTCGTTGTAGGTGCGGGGACCTGACCTGTCCCTGTTTGTCGATATTGTCCTAACAGAATTGTGGTTAATAGTTCATTGGTCGACATACCCGCTGTTGATGTTTCTTTCCCGGTTGCCGTACTAATCAACTTATCTAACCGCTCACTTTGTACTTTATTATCAGTCGTGAGCTGTTCCACCTGGGATTTCAATTGTGTCGCTTTTGTTAACTCCTGTTGCTTTTCATTCTTCAACTCATCAACACTGGTCTTCAACTGTGCTTTAGTTTTATGCAGTTCTGCATTTTGGGCTTTCAACCGATTTACTTCGTTTTCAGCATCACTAACATGTTTCCAATTAGTCTGCGACCGATAATTAGCGGTTGCTGCGTTCAAAGCATTACTGTGTTCACTATTTACCTGGGCTTCAAACGTTTCATTCCCCGCTAACAAGCTCTGAATAATGTTAGATCCTTTTGTCTGGGCCTGCTCTTGAAGGGCCAATAATTGTGCTCTCAGGTCTGTCTCAGACGTCTTAGATAATGACTCACGATACTTGGCTAAGTCTTTCTCGTGCGCCTTTTGACCATCAGACAAAGTATCCATAAGTTTCTTCGTGGCATATTTTTGGTAATCAGCTGTCAATTGTTGTGCCCCTTGGCTATAAGTGCTATCTGCCTCTTGTTCGGCCTTCCTTTTGAGTCGTTCAAAAGTTGCTTGGGCTTCGGCAATTTTGTTGTCCCGAACCGTATCGACTTTTTTTTGTAACGCTTTTTGATCTTGTTCCAGTGATTGATGGTCCTGATCCAAAACAGATTGGCGAATACGTTCCATATCTAGTGGGTCTGTTTCTTCACGTTTTTCTATTTTTTGATCGACAATTTTTTGATAGTTCACAGACAAATCAAATTGGCTTTTAGTTAATGACGCATTGATCTGGTTTTCTACCTGCTCAATAGCTTGGTTATTTTGCTTGGCCCGTTCATTCATCCGATACTGAACGTACCCCGGATCATCAGGAGAAACTGCCGGTACATCTTGAACCTCAAAACGTGGCAACAAGATTTCGACTTGAGCAACTTGATTGAAAGGACGTTCTGCCTCTTTTTTCGTATTTGGCTCACTTTGTTTTTGAGTTTCTGAATCAGGTGTCGGAACTGTCGAGCGCTGGTGAGGTTGCTCAGCTGTAGCTTCCGATTGGCTCAATCCTGGCATATTGCCTACCTGTGTTGAACCTGCGGGCGCTGGAGTATCTAGCTCCTGACTAGTTGGTTCTTGAACTTCTCTATGGTCCCCTGAATCCGCATATGTTTTCTCAGATGGATTCATATTCGCGGTTTCAACCGACAACATGCCGCTTGGCGTGACTGTCTCAATAACCACTTCTTCGCCATTGAGTGGCTCCGTGTCAGGAACCTTAGCTAGATCCCCAGCAATAATATCTTTGCCTGCCGCACAATTATCAACAATTGCCTTTGCCAAAACCGTCTTAGTCGCAAAATCCCAGTCATCATAGTTGTCATTGTTAAACAAATCTTTTAACACTGGGACCGTTAAATTCTTAAAAGCATAGTCAATCGCTATGTCAACATCATATCGATGTTCTTGATTAACACCATGTCGCCCATCGATCTGTTCTAAGAAGTCCAGGGTCACATTAATCGGGTTCATATCTGCTGACATGGACTCCGCAACCTTGGTCAATAACCGCTGCGCGGTTCCAATACGCATGACAGGGTATGTACTTGTCACAACATATGGTTCCTTAGCTCCTGTTTGAAGTTTTTCCAAATTTTTCAGCTGAGCCTGAACCAACTCTTGTTGGTCATTGTCATTATTAGTAAAATCTGTCTTAACAACTAGGTCATCTGGTAACTCGACTTTTCGTTTTCTAAATAAGGACATCTGCGTCCCCTCCTACTTTCATGATGGTCCCACTTTAAGCTGAAAGAGAACGCAATCGAGAAATCGCACATAACTGGCTTTAGCTTTAAGTCAACACAAAATCATGCTAAAATGAAGGCATGAAAAAAGGACTAGCGCTATCAACACTAGTCCTTGCAAGCCGCTTTAAAGGCGGTGGCAAGTTACGTTAAGAGACTAAGCTCGTCCCATAACTGTCCAAAGTTATGAATGGGGCGGCTTTTTTATTTGTTGCGTTTGTCGATATAACTGAGTAGCGCAATTAAAAACGTGCCAAACAGCAACATCAACGAGAGTGTCTGGAAGACACTCATTGACCGTGAAACCTTTCTGAAGAGTGTTCCATGTTCCCATAGACCTCACCTCGCAAGGGAAAAGACGGCCACCGCCCATAAAACTTCTTGCCCGATTAGTTTAACATACCCCAACATGATCAAAAAAAGGGGCTCTTTGTCAAATCCTGTTGATAGATGAATTTGGGACACTGTTAGAAGTTATGCAACTTCTAACAGTGTCTTTTTGTTTGGTTTGGTTCTCATTTGTTGTAATTTAACTCTTGAAACTAAGTGGTGATAATTTCGGAAACCGAAGGCAGTTCTTTGAATTTGCTTAATCATTCTATTGATCCCTTCAATTGGACCATTAGAATACTTTGATTCACTGGCATTGAGGACTATTTCAAGATTCTTTTTAAATGTGGTTAAAACATCTTTCATTTGCGAGCTAAGCTTATCGTTGTTATATAAATATTGAACAAGACCATCTTTGTCGTGATTTTTAAGACATATCATAATGCCTTGCATGGCGTTATAAGTATTTAACAGTCTTTCATCAACATCTAGACCTAACTGAACTCTTTCGAGTTGAGTTACTTGTTTCCTAAGGTGTCGATCGAAAAATGTTTTTTTAATCTCAAGCTCATCGAAGTGTTTTAAATAAAGTTTCCAGGAGAATTTAAGCATCCGATATTCCTTGGATTGTTTCTTGTATTCTTTCATAATTTGAACGCGACTTTGGTTAAAAGATCTAGTCATCATCGCAACAATATGAAAACGATCGACAATTATTTTGGCATTTGGAAATACCAATCTGGCGATATCTTGATAGTAACTATTAAGGTCCAGAGAAACTGTCTTTACTTGCTTTCTAGCGGTGCTGTCAAACTTATTAAAGTAATCAATAATAGTTTGTTTAAAGCGATCCGGTAGGATCTGTTGAATTTCATGATCACCATCACCGTTAATACAAAGAAAGTGGAAATCGCCGCCAACACCACGAAATTCATCCATAGATAAGTGCTCAGGTAAAGAATGATAATTTCTCCGAAATAGATCATCATAGTTGTCTAAATAGCGACAAACGGTACTGGGAGAAACACTATTATCTAAAGCAATACTAGTCTGAGTACGATCATCCTGAAGATGCATGAATATTTTTTGTCTGGTAGCTTTGGAAATATTACAATACTTATTGACGAGGTCTGTTGTTGCCATTACCGAGTTTCCACAATTTTTACAGATTAATCGTTCTTTATGAAGTTCAAGATAGACGGGCTCACTAGCGTTGGCCGACGGATATGAAACGCGTGACACATAGTGTCCGTTATGACTAAAGTTTTCAAAACCACATTGAGGACACCTTGTATAAGTGGCTTTTACATTGGCAACATAGACTTTAGCAGGTTTTGATTTTATGAATTGATGCTTATAACTGAAAAAAATAACATTTGGGTCTTTAATACTGAGTGAAAATTTTATATTATTATCTATAGGGTTCATGGTTTCTCACATCCTTTGATGATGCTGTAGTGGGTGGATTTTTTTGTGTGTGGGGACCTGTGGGCCTCTTTTTTTTTCAAAAAAATCCTGTTAATAGATTACCACATTGGTAGTTCATCAACAGGAAAAAGTATAGAGCCAAAAAAGGTCGGCGCTCACAGGCACCGACCTTTTTGATCCGCTTAAAAACTAGACTTGGAGTAACCCTTGAGAAATGATCCCAAAGCCCCCGCGGCAAAAATCAACACGATACACCCCATGATAATCGCCAAGTGACCCTTGATGGACTCCCGCTTACTCTGCCCAACAAGCATCATAACCAAGGCACAAGCGATAATTGCGACCACACCACCGGCATAACCAATGATTTGTAAAGCAGAACCAACCTTATTGATCACACTAGTAGTTCCCTTGACGGCCTTCTCATTACCCACCGAAGCCAACATAACCGGATTAGAAATCATTGCGGTCGCTAGTTTTGGGAAATGGGTATAGATAGCCATATCTAAAATATTCATGACAACTTTCCTCCTTCCTTAATTGATACTTATAATCGTAATGAAATTTCAAAAACTAAAGAGAAAGCGCACCCGGTCTAACTCATGAGTCCAAAAACACCTACCGATAACCACAAGATGCCAAGCAACAACGTTAAAATCCAAGAACGTTTATGCTGCTGTGCATTTTGCGGACGCATCGCTCCCCAAATACCAAAAGCACTGACGGCTATTTCACCAAATAGAAGATTACAAATACTGAAAAAGTAAATGTAATGTTCCTGATTACCTAAAAGGTACAAATTTCCAGTCTTGGTAAAGAGCAATAAAACCACTGGTAAAACGACAACAACTGATAGATACAATAGAATCAATCCAGAAACGATTCCTTCTGGCGCTGAACCATGAACACTTCGAGATGAACTTTCTTTTTGCCCATTTTTTCCATTTGCATGATAGTCACTCCCAACTACCCTCTAAGCCTATCAAATCACCGAAAATAATTTGAAAAGCGCATCATTAATGCTTGCAATTTATATCTCAAATGAGATATAAGTTTGGAGGCTAGTGAGTGAAAACAAGCGAAAAAGTTCAAGCCTTATTATATAGTCACGTTTCAGCCTATCGGATCGCGAAGGATACTGGTATCAGTGTATCCACCATTTTGGGACTAAGAAGTGGCGATCGTAAGTTGCTTAATATCACCCTTGGAACTGCTGAGAAATTAGCGAACTATTGGGAAAAAATTGCAATAATTTGGGAGGAGAAATTCATGAAAAATAAGTTATCAGTTTTAATCGCATCTTTATCTGTCGTTGCTGGTATGGGCTTAACAACTGCCTCAGCTTCTACTTACACCCAAAAAGGGTCTGGATTATCTAATTACTGGGCGGCAAAATTCCATACCGTCAAGAATGCCAATAATTACGTTGCACGGTCTAGCTATGTTGCATCGCCTAATTATGCCGCAACCCATACCTTTGAAACGAGTGCCAATCATTATGTTTCAAAGGCTGGTAACACCAAAGCCAGTTTAAATACCGCGTTTTATTTGCCCGTCACACTGAATCAATCTGGTGACTTTGGCAATCCGCAAAGTGTTGCGATCACCCCAAATGGCAATGGTGCTTATGTTGCTTATGTAACTAATGAAGCTTCTAGTATTGGTTGGGTCACCTACTATAACTTAGCCAAGCTGCGCAACGTTTATAGGGCCTCAACATCAAATATGGCTTTGATTCGGCAAGCAGATTACGCACACTCTAAAGGCATTAAAAACAACGGTCAGTATTTAGCAGTTTTGAAGAGTATGAAGGTTGGCCCTGAATTCAATACCGGACATATTCAATCACTAGCCTTAAATCCCAAAAACGGACAGCTGTGGTTCACGAAGACTACCGGGCGCGCTGGTGCTTACGGCACTGCTGAACAAGTTTCAACTAAAAGTTTGAAACCCATCAATAAAATTAATTTCCGACTCGTGACTCTTCGGGGAATCAAGGTGACCGTGGGTAATAATCTTACCTTTGATAAGCAAGGCAAGGCTTACTTTAGCTCTTACGTTGGTGGATCTCGGGCTATGAAGATCTATCAAGGAACCATCGCACCTAAAAAAGTCCACTTTCGTTTACTCTATCAAGGGCTGTGTCAACGTCCTGGTGAAAAGAATCAATCGATTGGCTATAATGCTGCCAACAATCGGCTCTACTTCATCAGTGATGACTCTATTTCATCAGTTTCTGTCTCGAAACTCGTTTCAGGTAAATTAAAACCTGGTAATGTTCATTCCTCAGTATTTTCAAGCAAACGCGAATTTGAAGGCTTAGCTTTCTCTAAAAATGGGCAAGGCTACCTCTTAACCAATCGTGGCGACGAATTATTATCAACTAACGGTTTATAAAACATCAAAATAGAAAATACCCTCATTCGTAATGAATGGGGGTATTTTCTATTTCTGGAGGACTTTCGGTTAGCTTAGGTGATGCCTACTTGGTACTTGTACTGTCTCAATTAGACGTTTTCGTTGAGCTAGAAGTATCAGAACTAGCGCTATCATTCTTGTTTGAACTTGTCGATGTCGATTGACTATCGTCGCTGTCCTTTGAAGATGAAGTTGAAATTGAATTGTTATCTGATCCACTAGTTTTATCTGACGATGAATTTGTATTCTTTGACTCACTCGCGTTATCAGACGCTGCCGCGGCCGTTGGTGTATCACCGGTCAATTGGACAAACTTGTGTGCAGTTGGTTTGACTGTTGGTGGCGTTACAGAGGTTGGATTTGATGGTGTCTTTGATCCATCAACGTCCAACGTGGCGACATTAGGAATACTAATCTTGCCATCTGAACCAATATACTTGCTTAAATCAGCATCTTTTTTAAGCTGTACAGTGATCTTCATTGATAGCTCCTTCCCGCTGAAATCTTTAGGACTCTTTGCCTTCCAATCAACGGTATTCGTCGCCTTATCAAAAGCCAGTGTCCCGTCCGACGTCACATCTTTACCATCGCTAGTAACAGTCGCTCCTTTGTACTCTTGGACTGCGGCCAATGGATCACTAATATCAATATTATTGATCGTGTATTTGTCCGTAATATCAGCCGTCAAAGTATACGCATAATCCTTACCAGCTTCAACATTACCCGTCGTCCCAGTCTTCCCTGAGGTATCGGTCACTGTCTTAGAGAGCTTGCTGGCGATAGGTGGTACTGTATTGTTGGTAACGGTGTTGGTCTCTTGGCTGTTCCCATCAATAATAACGTCTCCCGTATTGGTCAAAGTTGAGGTCTTACCACCAGAATCAACCACTCCATCAATTACGAGCGTATAGGTTTCCCCATTCATTGGCATGGCTTTTAAGAAATCTGATGAAGCACTATAGTCGACCGTGTTAGTGGCCTTATCAGAAGTTGCTGTTCCAGCCCAATCAGCAGTTTTTGAATTATCAGAACTGGAATTGTTATTTGAACTGCTACTTGAGCTTGAGTTGCTACTTGAACTGCTGCTTGAGTTCGAGTTGCTGCTTGATGCATTGCTTGTGCTACTTGAATTACTATCTGACTTACTATCAGCTTTGAACGTATCAGCCGTTACTTTATTACCCTTCGCATCAACCAGATAAGCTGACTTATACGTAAACTGGGCGGGCAACTTGTCTTTCCAGTCCATTGAAGTATAGCGTTCCAAGGTATCTTTTCCCAAGTAATTGACTTTTTGGGAAACTTGATACTGTAACTTTTGCCCGTCTTTGACTTGTTGTTTATCCATATCTGCCTTAGTATCTGGATCGACAACCTTCTTGGTTGGCTTGTCTGGCGTTGGTGTGAAGACCGTGGCTGTTGACGGCGCAAACCAGTAATCTTGACCATTAGATTTCGATAAAACTGGCGAAGCATTAAACAACGATGGATTGAAGGAATTGACACTAAAATCTTGTGTCGTTCCCGTCAAAGGATACGAGACCGAATGTTTATTAAATCTCGGTGCGCCAAGTGCGTCTTCAGCAGCCGCTGCATCATAACTTTGATTAGGTGTTGCAACACCACCAGTTAACGTCAGGCTGGAATCAACTGGTGATTTATACTGTTCGATCACCGAGTCCTTAGTAATGTAGCTATCATTATTTCCATCATTGTTTAGATAAGCCACCGATTCAACCGCATGGCCATTTCCATACTGATTAGTTGCATTTGGGTTTAAAGAATTCCAACTAAGATAGGCATCTTTATTGAATTCAAGATCCTTATTAGTTTTTTGATCGGTAAAGGTAATCTTAAAATCCATGGACTGAATCCCTTTAGAGTCAAAACCGCTATATAGGTTATTGGAAAATTCAACACCTGGAGCATACACTGTCGTATTGATATTTCCTTGTTGCCAAGATACTGCCCGCTTCATATTAGAAATTTCAACTTTAGCAGTAACTGGATCACCACTAGTCGTTTCACCAACCACGCCATATTGCGCGGTAAGACTAATCCCACTTAGCTCACTATCTCCAGTAGCCATTGAAAATGAAGCCAATTGTGAACCGTATTTCTGATTGAATGACGCATACGTCCCGGTACCAGCTTTAATGGTTTTTAGGGTCACATTTTTGCCAGTATCTCCCGTATACTGTACTGATACTGGTGTATCGTCTGTATCAGGTGACAACAATAGCCCTTGTTTTGTGCCATCGGGAAACGGCGTCTTTGAATCAATCTTAGACGGCGTTTTACTATCAGCCTTGACTTGATTCGTATTTAATCCCATTGTTACCGAGGCCGAACCCAGAATTGCCGTTAAAATAAAGGCTGTTTTACATAAATTACGTACTTTGCTTCTCATAAACTATTCGCTCCAATCATTTTGACGACTGACTAATATTAACGAAGACTAGTGAATTGATCGTTTCTTCCATGCTTTATACCCCCAGGTTCCAAGTCCACCCATAACACTGGCAATAATTAGCCCGGCAATAATCGGGTGTGACTGCGCTAATCTAACCCCAGTTTTGGCTAGATTACCTGACGCAATCGTCTTATCTGGTGCTGTGACTTTTTTAGCCGTTGGGGCATTACTTGGCGTAGATGGGTCCTTTTTGGTCGGTTTAGGCGTCACTGGTTTATCTGGGTGAGCCGTTACCGATACCTTAGGCGTCTCAGTTTGATAGTGTTTACCACCAAGCGTCATACCCGCTGTGTTGGGAATCGTACTCCCATTCTTGGTCCCTTCCTTAACCTTAGTAGTGACCATGAGGTCGATCGTTGAGTTGTCATTTGACGCGCTATAAAAGAAATCACTTGGCGTTTTAGGTGTCCAGTTAACGGTATTCGTCGCCTTATCAAAATTAAGCGTCCCTTTGTCAGTAATGTCTGCCCCAAATTTCGTGGGATTGTTGTCACCATTGAGTTCCTTAACCTGATAAACCTTGGCACTAACATACGTTAAACTCGCGTTTAACGGGTCTGTGAAGGTTAGATCTTTCATATTATCCGTACTAGTCGTGTTCCCTGGTGTAAAGATCGAATGCCAAACCACTGTGTCCCCAACCTTGACCTCTTTTGTTTGTCCATAAGTGGCCGTTGTTGTACTAGACGTAGCATCTGAGGCAATGCTCGATGAACCATCTTTACTCGATGAATCAGTGCTATCACTACTCGTACTATTGCTAGAAGTAGAGGTACTGGAACTCTCATTAGACGCGTTCGAAGACGAAACACTACTAGAGGTATCTGTTGAAGCGGCGTGGGCAACAGTCGGGGCGACACACGGGACCGTCAACAACATTAAGGTTGCCGCCGTTAATAGTTGCTTATTTCTTTTCTTAAATTGATTTTTCATAAATTTCACCTTTCGATTCATTATTGGCGATTAAAGAATAGCTTCTTCTGGCTTGAAGGCGCCTCGTGCCAACTCACACTCCGCACCAAACCACCCTTTACGATGACTCGATTCTGCGCATTGGCATAGTCAGGTGGAATCTCGTAACAAGTGGTCAATGTAATTTGTGGGTGATCATTGGCCGGTTGGTCTAAAACCGCCGTATCAGTCAATGGCACAATAAACTTGCCTTTGGGCTGGTTGTTCTGACTAAACACCCGATACTCATAAATCCGCTTATGATCGGTTACAAAGATATACGGCCGTTGGTTCGCACTTAACTCGTTTTGTAACGGTGAGAAGTACGTTGAGTTATTCGCCATATTGTGAGCCGACAAAGCATAATTTCCTTGTCCCATTTTTTCATTGACAATCGCTGTTCCAGCCCCATACGCAAGAGCGGTAACACTGGTTCCTTGAAAAATAGAGACGTGCACACCCACCCGCATACCGGATTGAGCCGGTATGGCAATTTCACCCAGCTTTTTAAGGGGGTAGCCGGCGCGGGCGTCCCTAGCTAATTGTTGTTGTGAAATATCACCTGAAGCTCGCGAATTAGTGCCGTAAACATAACCCTTACTGCCATGCTTTCCATGTTTAACCTGACCAACTCGCATACGGTTGCCTTGAGTCACTCGAGACTGAGCAACATAATTACCCAAAGCATTCGGATCAAGTAACCAAAAACAAACACCACCAGCGACCGTTAGGATTAGAACCACAAAAAAGATCCTCAGTATTCGTTTCCAAACAACGAATTTACCTTTACCTTTATCCCTAAAATTTCGTCGTGAAGGTTCCATATATTCATGACCTCCGCTCGTTTACTTGTAATATTGAGCTGGCTTACCATTGCTACCTAAAAATGAAATTTTGGACGCCATCATACTGGATAGATACACTGCCTCACACCCATCTGAACTTACTCCCGGTGTGATACCAAACACCGGCACCAAACGAAGATTCAGGTTGTCTTCTGGGTCTTTGACCACATAACCCACCGTTAAATGTGAGCCTTGATATTTAGCTAAAATCTTTTTAAACTCTCTGACGCTCAGTGCTTGTTCTTTGCCAAACATCAAAACCAGTGCCTTGGCTTCTGGACTACCCGGAACATGTAATTCACTAATTCCAATAACATTCGCCAGCTCAACACTCGGGTGCGCTTCACGTTCCCCGGTAATATCAGCTGAGGTCACTGCCGCATGGACAAACCCACCAATCGCCTTTTGATCAAGTGTTGCCAATAATTGACTAACCTCAAACGGCATTAAAACTGTCATATTTGTTCCTCCTTTGAATTTTTGACCTTTTTTACCCAATGACGCAATTGACCCCCTTTATCCCCCTCACTTTCGATTATTCTTAAGTATATTGAGACCTGCTTTCAATTCGGTAATGCGCACGTGCCTAGTTGATCGCCTCAAATTCAATGCGACGATTACCGAACCGGTCTTCTCCTGGAATCGGGTCATGGCCTCGAACAATCGCTCGAATGCCCCGTAATCCACTTGGTCGACCATTAGTTTTCATTTGAATCAACATTCGGGCTAGTGGCGCCATAACCTTACGATTGGTCATATAAGCAATGGGGCGTGCCCCATTTCTCAGATCAAATCCTTCATCACTAATGAACTTTATCAAACGCTGATCGTACATAAATTCCAAGTGTTCCGCTTTTTGTAGCCGTTTGTTAACCCGCATTAAGTTCAGCTTTGCAATCTGATGCACCACGGGCTTCGATAGCATATTAAAAATAACCTTATGCTCAATCCGATTAACGAATTCTGGTCGGAAATAATCTGTCAGCTCCATTTGTAGCTTATTGTTAAAATCAAGGGCCATCCGATCAGCATCTTTCCCCGAACCAACCCGAATATTTTGCCCATTAGTTAGTTGCTGGGCACTGTCATTAAACGCCGCAATCTGATCGTCAATCGTTTCGCCTTGCCCCGTAGTCGAATAATTCGTTGCATCATCGATCAAATCACCAGCCAAGTTAGTGGTCATGACGATAATTGTGTTCTTGAAGCTCACCGCCCGACCATAGCTGTCATGAACAATGCCATCTTGCAAAATTTGTAAAAATAAATCCTGAACGGATTGATCGCCTTTCTCAATTTCATCTAAAAGTAAGACCGCGTATTGCTTATGCTTAACGGCTTCCGTCAAAATTCCTCGTCGTCCCTTAGTACCAATCAGACGCTGGGCACTTTGCGGTTCTTGATATTCCGACATATCTAAACGAATCATGGCGTCTTCCGAATCAAATAAAGCTTGTGCCAAGCCTTTGGCCGTTTCCGTTTTACCGGTTCCTGGAGTACCTAAAAAAAGAAACGAACTAATGGGTTTATTCGGATCAGCCAATCCCGTGAAACCAATTGAAACAGCGTCAATTACTTCGCTAATAGCTTTGTCTTGACCCATAATTCGTGATTTAAGCACCTGAGAAACAGCCGTAACTCGCTGCTGATCGTCCTTTAAAATCGAGTGAATGGGAATTCCTAACAGCGAATCCAATACCTGGGCCACGGTTTCTCGGGTGACTTCTTCTTGGTCTTTTAAATTCACAAAACTACAAGCATCATCCATTAAGTCAATGGCCTTATCAGGCATAAATCGATCCGGCATATAGCGGTGTGAGAACGTCACCATATAGGGCAGCGCATCTTTCGCAATTTTTACATGATGAAATTCTTCATATTGGCCTTTTAACCCTTCCAGAATTTCCAGTGTTTCTGGTAGTGTTGGCTCCGCTAACATCAACAACGAAAACCGGCGCATCAACGCCCCATCCGGTTCAATATTGTCGCCATATTCCTCAACGGTTGTCGCACCAATTAAGTTAATCTCGCCACGCGCTAGCGCTGGTTTTAAAACATTACCCGCGTCAAGACTGTTTCCTTGGTGTGAGCCGGCTCCCATAACCGTATGAATCTCATCAATGAATAGGTAATCATCTGGGTGGTCTTGTTTCAGCTCATCAATCAAAGACTCAAACAAACCGATAAAGGGCATATCTTTTTGTTTCATCAAACGGGCCAATTCCAGTACCCACACTGTTTTGTTTTGCATCGTGGCAGGGACTTCACCTAATACAATTTTTTTAACGAATCCCTCAATTAAGTCGGTCTTACCAACTCCTGGCTCGCCAATAATCAAGGGGTGGTGCTTGCGTTTGTTGGACAGAATCGCAATCAATCGTTCCATATCTGCCTCTCGACCAATAGTGTTGTAATTGCCTAAGTCATTGTTAACCTTGTAGTTCAAGTTCAAACAATATTTTTTCAGTAGACTTTCAGTCAACGGCACTCCCTCCTATCTTAAAGTGATGATAGATTTTCCAATGGATCATCAGTTGTGGTTTCCGCTACACTTTCATCTGACTCATCAGCGGCATCAACTAGATTTCCCTGGTCATTCCAAGTTATTTTCTTTTTTTCTTTGGTGGTGTGCATTGCACCAACCAACTCATCAGTAGTTACAACAACTGGCTTGCTAGCTTGTGGAATCGACACCTGATCAAGACGCTTGCTTAGCCTAGTGGCATCAACCTTGGTATCTAAACTTCCCAAATTGGTTTTGGCGACTAAGTCTTCTGCCGACGGTGTCGTCTGCTTGGGTGAAAACACAATTGGCACATCAGCATCAGGAGCATCAGGTAACCCCGATACCTTTTGGTTTTCTTTAGTTTGTAGGTCATGGGGATCGGCTGAATTCAGTGTTCCCATCAAGTCTCGAACGCTTTTCTTTGCATCTTTAGCCGTTAAGACTCTTTGAGCTAAATAACTCTTGGCCCCAGCAATAGGTGGCTGATCGACAATACCAACAACACCACATTCGTGTCCCACTAACGATTGAATCATCGATAATTCGGTTGACCCATCAATCATGAAATGCAGGTTGTGACCATCGTCTACCGCCATAATCAATTCCGTTTTATCCTTGGTTAAAATAAAATCCTGCAAAATTCCCGTAACTAAATAGTTCATGAAATCCCTCCTCTCTACGTGAATTTAGGTGTTAGCTTTTTAGATTTTGGCTCTAATTCAAAATAGACTTTATTTCTGTAGTGACGTTGCTTACTATCAACTAAGTCTGCAAATACTTTGGTTTTGCCTAACTGGCACAGTTCACGAATTAACGGTTCGTCTGAAGCCTGACTAAAAAAGACTTTTGGCAACGAAAATTTACATTTAGGATTGTCACAGCCATACCACTCTTTTGTGCCGGAATCAGCGGTTCGACTCACCAGACCAATCTGACCCTTATGGCACTTAGGACAAACAACTTCTGGGGTAATTAACGTTGTCGAATAGGTCACTTTTTCCGGTGGGGCAATGCTGATTTCTGGCTGTTTGGTTCGGTAAACCTCAACTTGGTTAGTCAACAGTTGTTCAATCTTCTTTAAGTAAGCTTCGGCTTGAATATCGCCCTTCTCGACTCGCTTAAAAACATCTTGCCAAGCTTTAGCCGACTTTAAATCGGTCAGCGTTGTTCCTTGCCAAAAATCAACCATTATTTGCCCGGCTTCAGTGGGATATAATTCACGCTTTTTGCCCTTAACTTCGATATATTTTCGTTTTGTAATGAGTTCGTCCAAAATACCAGCCTGGGTCGCTGGTGTTCCCAATGAATACTTAGGGGCCAACTGTTTAATAATTTTGCTTTCTGTGATACGCGTAGGCTTTTTAGTCACATCATCAGTAATTACTGGTTTAACAGGTACCACTTGTCCCTCTTCATAAACTGGTAAAATGACATCTTTGGTCGGCTTTTGATGAACGAGTTCCGTCCATCCAGCTACTTGAATTTGTTTGCCTTTTGCCACAAACTCCTCACCGGTAGTGTCGGCTAACTTAACCGTTTGGGTGGCGTAAGTCTGGTCGGCCGCAAACATCAACATCGTTCGTTCGACAACTGCTAGGTATAGGTTCTTTTCTTTGGGCTTTAGCGTTGATAGATCAGCCAATTTGTCCGTCGGAATCAAAGCCGGGTGCCCGCCAGCGTCCGCAACGACCACTTTTTCACGAGGCTCGGGATTGGATAACGGCCAATCTTTATCTAAGAGTCCCATGTAACCCTGATACCCAGCTTTTAAATAATCGAACTCTTCGCGCTCGATAACTTCCGACTCTGTCCGTGGGTAACTCGTCACATGCAGTTCATCATAGAGGTGTTGCATCGTTTCTAGCACCGACTTAGATGAATAGCCCCACTTATCAGCTGCGTAAGCTTGAAGATCACCCAAGCTAAAAAGTGCTGGTGGTGTTTTCACCTTATCTTTGGCTTCTACTTCTTTAACCACCGCACTATTAACCCCTTGCGCAGCGTTTTGCGCTTCATCGGCACTATTAAAATGGCGGTTATTGATATGATGAAATTTAATATGATTGGCTTTATCTTCTAATCCCAGCAACCAAAAGCGGTGAGACTTGAACTCGCGAATATCTCTGTCGTTTTCCACAACTAACGTGAGTAAGGGGGTCTGGACTGTCCCAGCAGAAACAGGGAATCGATAGCCCCTTTCTCTTAATTGGTGCATAGCTACGCGCGACATATTCATGCCGTATAACCAATTAATCTCGTTTTGTAGTTTCCCTGCAGCCCCTTTCGCCGCAGTTGTCGCCGGATCTACTAAATGATTTTCAAACGAATTTCGTGCTCCCACTGCTGTTAGCGAACTATTCAATAAGCGGTACTTCAGCTTATCCAGGCCACCGGGAATCCGTTCCAAAATCTCCCGACCAATATTTTCACCTTGATTATCGGCATCAGTTGCCAAAATAACTCCGTCAGCCGCCATGACTTCTTTTTTAATCAGTTGAAATTGTTGATTAGCCCATTTATTTTGCGGTTTTACCTCAAACTGCTTGGGCAACAAGGGTAACTGCGAGTAGTCATTACGATCTGCCCAGGCTGGGTTATATTCTTGCGGTTGATATTGTTGGAACAAATGGCCCTGGGCATGAACAAAATGAACCTCATCATTTAGCAGCTCACTTTGGACAATCACGACCCCATCTTTTTTGTGGGGGGTTCCTAGGGCCTTAGCATAGGGGTCAACTTGATTACCTTTTTCAGTCAAACAACAGAGCATCGTTCGTCACTCCTCCTTTTATTCGTTCCAATTTTAAGGAGAAAGTGCGTCCCATTGTTAAATCGCACGCAATTCAAGGACTAAAAAAAGAGCCCTACTACCGAGTAGGACTCTTTTTCATCTTCTATCGACTTAAAGATCGTTGACGCTGAAGTCCCATATCTAGTGGTGCCAATCCTGGTCTTTCAAGCGTAGGTGTCTTCTGTACAATCGTTTGTGTCCGGCTTTTTTCTAATTCCTGGTAACGGGGATCAATCCCTTCAATAATCTTTCGTGACGCTCGATTAACGTCATTGATAATGGTCATCTGTTGCCCGAATTGACGTTCATCAAGTTTCTGTAAATGAGTCGTCCAATCGCTGATATAAGGCACTGCCTCTCGTTCTACGTTAATTCCACAATGTTTCATGACTACTGCACTAGTGAGTTCTGCTTGTAGCTCCGCAATTGGCCGACTCACCTTATCTGACTGATGTTCCAACAACGCATGGCCCATTTCGTGCAGCCGAACTTTCAGCTTTTCACTGTCTGGCAAGCCTGACTGAATGACAATTGCTTTTTCATCAGGTACATAGTAGCCCTTCGCTACTGATTTACTGTTCAAGTGGGGCCGTTCTTGAATCGTAACTCCTTGGCTTTGGGCAAATTCATCAACCGCCTGGGTCAGTTCAGCAATGTTTTCTGGATTGCTTGGAAACTCATAAGGTCGGTTGGGATAAATCTTTGGATAATCAACTGCTTTCATCGTCGTTTGGGTAACATCAAAAACTGTGACTAGCCGATAGCCCTTAATCAACTCCTTGGTCGGTAGCTGGTGCTTGTTGGCAGCTTGCTTTTGTTCATTGGTGACTTGATTCAATGGGACCCAATCATCACTGATTTTAACGTGCTTGACCATATTAGGGGCGAAGATCTTAATGCCATGTTGGCCCTTTTGAACCTTGGCCCCCATCTGTTTAAACTTCGTGAATCCAGCTACAGCCAAGGCCCCTGCTTTTTGTCCCTTAATGAGCACTTGATTATGAAACGAATACTGTGGGAATCGGGCCATGAAATCAGCCATTTCTAGCAAATCTTCTGGTGTTCGCGTCACCTTCCGCGCCGCTGCCAAAACTTGTTTAGAGTATTGCGCAATTTCCTGTCGACGTTTCTCCGTATAGCTTTCTTTTGGAGTATCTTCTGCTGCTGGTTCCGGCGTGTCTGCTGGTGTTGACTGCTTCGCAGGTTGTTTCTCTTGAATCTTAGTCTCAGATACTGAACTGGAAAAATGATCAAGGCTAATCAACTGTTGTACCGTCTGGTCATCCTTTAAGTCATCATTCCAATCTTTTTCATGAGGAATGGCGACGTTCACTTTCACTCGGCCATTATCCCCTTGAATGCCGGCGTCCTTAAATTGTTGAATGAATTGGCGACCAGCATCATCGTTATCGGTCGCCAATACTAGCTCTTTTAGCTTCCCACCATGATCACCGATTCGTTCCGCAATCATGTTTGCAAACACGCCCTTCTTCTCAACACCCCCCAGTGACACGATCAGGGTTGGTTCCTGAGGCGCAAAAAGTTGGCCATAAGACATGGCATCGATTGGTGCTTCACAAATCACTGCGCGGGTCGGCGCACCACCTTCACCAACCACTTGCGTCCATCCGAAATCGTGCGCACTATGCCGCGCAATGCCTTTAAAATAGTGCCGTCCTTGGTGTGGGTCTTTCATATAGGTTGTTCCTTGTAGGTCAGCTCCAACAATTTTATCGCCCTGATACCAGGGAAAGACAAGGTTATGGTGTTGAGTATCTTCCATAATCTGCCCTTGCTTCACTAGCTGATCCACCAATTTAGTCGGAATCTTACGGGTCTTAATTAAGTAGTCCCGGCACTTCGTGGACAGCTGCCTTTCAGCGTGGAGTGCCGATAAGTCAAATGGCTGCGAATCAACTGTAGTTGATCGATCAACCCGTCGACTTTGTGGATTATCTTGCTGAAAATCGGCTAATCTTTTTTTAGCCTCTGTTGGTGTTAGATCATCGTGTTCGGCAACGAACTCCGGTAAATGGCCCCATACTCCCGTGGAAAAACGGTTAAAGTAATCTTTATTTAAATTCACCCGCATAGAGTCACGATCAGTCAGCCAAATCCAATGACCACTTTTTTCATAAGTTATGCCCGCCCAATCCATATAGTCTTGAATCTCAGACATGTGGGTCATCACCCTTCACCGTTGGCTTTGCTACCGCTGGATTAGTTAACAAAGGAGCGACGGCTGACTTAAAATCTTTCAAAGAATCAATATCCATTTTTTCAATCGCATACAGACCAATATCTTGTGCCAGTTTCTTTTTGGCCACCTGATATTCTTCGTTAGCTCGCTGTAGCTTTGCCAACTTATTTTCTAAATTCGTTGCCATTAGCCTACCTCCTCAGTCTTTGTGAGAAAGGATAAACGAAAACTTGTCAAAAACGAGAAAGCGCACAAATGGGAAAAAGTAATAATTAGCAAAATTTACCAAAAAAGAGCATAATAAAAAGTTTCAAAAAATTCTTCATCTTTAAGCTTCCTATTTTCAAAGCACAACGATACTCTATCCCCAGTAGAATATTGCCAACAAAAAGCACTACAGACGCTTGTTTCAAGCGTTTGTAGTGCTTTTTTATCTTCTCATTTCTCTATTTTGTTCTTGTTCTTGTTCGTTTTCTTCTTGTCGTTCGGCTTCTAAACGCTGGTCTAACGAGTGTTGTTCATCTTGCGCAGTCCTTTCCAGTTGCGCATTACTTCGTCGTAATTCGCTAATAGTGGTTTTCATTTCCCCACTCAAGTGGCTTCGCAGTTTATGCCGGATTGTCCGGGTCGGTAGTCGTTTAAGCTGATCTTCCTGAATTTCTCCTGATCGCGTTGGCTGCGTAAACGCTCGAATTGTCGGACTAGCTTGTTCTGATAATTTGTTTAATTGCTGATACTGCCGTCGTTTATCTAGCTTTGATCCCTTTTCCAAATTTAGTTGCCGCTTTAGCTTAAGCACTTTCATTTGAGCTCGCAGACTCTTTTTTATTTGATACTTCGTCAATGGAACTTGATACACGTCTTTTAACAGACTATGCGAATGAACTTGATCAACTGACCTCAACTCAACTTCTAAGCGCTTCATCAATCGATCGTAGGTTTCACCAGAGACTTTTCCAACTTGTAAGTTGACCGGATCGTCGTATGCTTCTGCGCCCACATTATTTGTCTTTAAACAGTGTTTAAAATCAGCTAAAAATAATTGTTGTTGTGCCAGAAAGGCTCGATCACCAGTGGTCAAACTCGGACTAGCGTTCAAATCTTTTTCTAGCATACCCTGCAAGCGGTCTGATTCAGATTGAATACCCGCCAGCTTCAAATTACGATTCTGTAATTTATAACCCACTTTACGCGTAATAAGTTCTCGCTTTAACAACCGGTGTTGCGTGTCCGTTAACTTTTCCTGATCAAGCTGCCGCCGTAGTTCATTAATTTTAAGTCGATTATCCGCCATCAACTCAGGGGTAACTTGCTGCGTCAGACTTTTAACCGAAAGTTGAAATTGATCCTCGTGCCGAATGGTTTTAAACAATTCGTTGATCAACCGGTCTTCTAGTTTTTTTGTCTTGCCTGGTGCCGTGTCTTTAGCCTGCTGACCATATAACTGACGATTCAAGTGACTTTCACGCACCAGTTCCGCCTGAAATGTTTTAAATTCCGGCTCATGGATTAAATACTGTTGGATATAAGTTCGCGCTTCTTTAATTGCTGCTTGCATCGCTGGCGTTTGATCGTGACTGGCATACCATTTCCGTTTATCTCTTGGAAGCTTCAGAAAAATCTGCTGTAACAGCTGATCATCTGGCGACATTTTTTTAATTAAGTCTTTGCGATGACTGGCAATCTGAACTTGTAAATTTCTGATTCGTTCCTGTTCTTGCGTGTTACCTAAACGAATCAGCTGCCGTGTAAACGTTGACTTAAACCGCTGAATAGAAACGCCATTAAGTTTACCGGCGTATTCACCAGCGTGTGGCCCGCGCTGAATCTTCCGGCGCGTTGACTGTAATTCCGACAGCCCCAAGTGAACATGAATGTGGTTGGTATCAAATTGAATATTGCCCCACCAAAAGGCCGTCGGCCCCAATTTTTCATTAGTCATTAGTTGAGCCATGGCGTCTCGAATGGCCTGCTTGATCAGTGGCTGATTCGTCGTCCCATCTGTCTGATAAATATTATTTTCGGCCAAAAACTTGGTGGACATAGACACAAAGCCGTACTGTAACGGGATCTTATTTTTTTCGGCCGTCGCTAACTTTTTCTGCAAGGTTCGCATCTGTTTCGGTGATAAATAATCTGCTTGGGTAGTGAACGTTGGTGAATACATCGACCCCGGATTATCACCATCTAAGCGCACCGCCGTCTTGCGTGACGTGTAATCTAATAAATCATGATAGCCGTCTTGATCAACCGCCTGTTGACGGCTCGTATAATCCAAATAGCCACTGTAACTACTGCCGGGACTATTAAACTTCCAACCACTGACAATCGCCGCTTGGTTGTTCTCCATAGGTTTTATGGGGTCAAAATTTTTGGGGCGTTTGATCTTAGTCATGACGGTTCACTCTTCTCAATTCTGCCACCTTTCGCCACCAAGCTAGTTTAGTTGCGTGTTGATAATAGGATTTTACTTGCCACTTGATTTTGACTTGTTCTTCATTGAATTCTTTGGAATGCGCCAAATAACTCTTCCCTAATCCAAGTTCCCGGGTTAAATCCGCTTCACTTAAATCAACTTGACTGCCATACGCCGCCGCTTGAATTAAATCATCTTTTTCGGTTGATCGGCGATAATCGTTCGCCTGAAAATCAATGTGTTGTTGGTGGCGTAGTTCACGATAAAAGTTTCGCTCTTGTTTAATTCGCAAACGCTCACTTACTGGAAAGCGCGTTAAATATTGTTCGTCGCTCATCACAAATTCTTGTTGGGTTTCATCATACTCACCAATTTCTGTCGCCCAAGAATGTTCGACCGTGTCGAAGAATCCTAATTGAATGAGTAACCCCCGTTCAAAGTCCGTTAAAGTTTCGTTTGTGTCCTTGGGTTGATCTACATTAGCTTGATCTGTTTCCGTAAAATTCACTGGCATTGCTAATTCCTCCCTTACCGGTAGTTCGTTTGTCGGTTAACGGTCACATCATGATCCATCTTTTCTCGGAAATGATTATGCCACTGACGAATAAGCGAATCTTGATCCGCTAAGTTTCCTAGTTGGTTTTCCGATGATACTTTATCCGGCGTCAGATTCGACTTTGAACTCGCATAGCTGCTTAAGTTAATCATCAGGTTTTCTGTTTCTAGTTGATCTATTCGGCGAAGTAATTTGCGAATTTGCTTCACATCTAACGGTTCATCAGCAGCCATCAGCTCTTGTTGCCGGGTCATAAAATTTTTTTCGGGTTCTCTCAGAAACAACAGGTAAAAGTTTGCGATTAAGCTATTGAGTACCGCATTTTTCGTAATCCTTTTTGTGGCATATTCTGAATAGATCATCATGGGATTAGCCCGTGCGTATGCCATAATATCTTCTAACATTTGTTCGGTGCTCGCGGTTGTTTTAACTTGAACTGACGTTGGTTTTGACATGTTACTGGCTCCTCTCTACTCTTCTAAAATATTTAATAAGCGTGAAACTTTTTCGGCTAATTTTCCATTGCTCACCACTGCTTCGTCATTGGTTTCGGCATAGGTTCTAAAAGCCATTAACATTTTTAACTCCGCTTCTCGCTGATCCTGCATCGATTTTTCTAACGGTGCCGCATAACGCTCAACATATTCTTGTTGTAACGCGTCACGCAACAACTGTCGACAATACGCTGACCGATCTGCATACCCCCGTTCCTTCGCAAAACTTTGGAGATCCGCTAACTCTTTTTCTGTTAATCCGCGAATGTAAAGTGGTGTTTGCTGACTCATTTAACCCGCTCCTTTCGATATAAAATGTGCCGCTATTTTAAGCTGGCAAACGACTCAGTTTTTAATCCAACTTTCTACATCTGTCAGAACCCACTCAACCCCCGGTGCAAAAAGACAACAGGATAAGGGGAGCTGCTAGCACCTACGGTGCTAGGCCGACAGTGTCGGCGCTCAGCGGGCTTGCTGCGATTGCTCATTATTGGAAACTAAATATGCTTTTTGTCCTTAAATTGGAAACTGACTAACAAAAAAGTAACCTAAATTGGAAACTGACTAACACCGACAAATCAAAAAATCACCCGACAAAATTAAAAAAAGAGACACTTACTTCTGATAAATCTGAGTCTTTCCGGGTTTTGGTAGCTGGTAACGACCGTCATTAATTGCCGTTTGTTTCTTCTGCATATAGACAATTTCAGTTTGCCGTTTTTCAATATCTTTTTGGGCTTCACTAATATTCGTCCGTTGCGTATCCTGGTCACTACGAATATCTGAAATGCCGCTCAACGTGTCTTGCCGCTGTGAATCTGTTTCATATTTTAAGTCCTTTTGTCGCATGGTGATCTTTTGATTATCGGTTTTAATGGCGGCTTGAGCGACTTGAATCACTTGTTTATTTTGCTTGATTTTTTGTTGTTGCTTTTCAATTTCTTTGTTGATTGCCGTTATCGCATACTGCTTAGCGCTCAACTTCTCTAAGTTATGATTGTCCAAACTTGGATGATTTTTTAGCACTAACTGAGCTGATCCACCCTTGGTGATCTTACCATTAGCGCCCACCGTTTTATCTCGATTCTCCACCGTAATTTGAATGGCACCGAAGTTATCATCCAGATGGTCGACAATCAAAACATAATGATTTGTGGTCGTTGGCACCACTTGATAACTGGCACTTTCTTGTCCCACCGTTTTAATATACCAATCTAAATCACTAGGTAATATTGAAGCCTCTGTGGCATCGTCATTGTCCTCCGTAATATGAAATTGCATCACTAAGCGCTGCGTTTTCGAACTATATTGACGCGCTGTCAGTGCAACACCAGGGCCACTACTATCATCACTATCACCAGTATTTGAAGTCGAAAAACTAACCGCGGAATTCAATGGTGTCTCATCAACATTGGCAAACGTTGGTGCAAACTTGATACTGCCGAGTAACCCCCCACAGATCAATATAAAAAGGCCCAAACCAATAATCCTGCGACGACGTGCTAATTCACGCCACCAGAACCACAGCTCTTTTAGTCGCCTCATTTAGCGTCACCTCTTAACATCAATTGATCAATTTTGGCTGGATTAGTGCCGCTATATTGCTTTAAAACTTGCCCGTTTTTTATCACCATAAAGGTTGGTGTCGATTCAACCTGGTATCGATCTAATACTCGGGTATTGGCTGGATTGGTCGTTCGAACTTTCAAAAAAACACCCGTTTCTTTCTGCCTACTTGACTTCACTTGGGCCTCATTGCGGTTTACCTGACGCTTAATTTGCTGACAATAACGACAACCCGGCCGATAAAATAACAACACAATTCTTCGACTGGTCTTACGCGATAACGTGCGTTGAATGGTAACGGGTGACGATTCAACATACTCTTTATTCTCCACTCGATTTCTCACCAAAATCCCCGTCAAAAATCCCATCACGATTACACTACCTGCAATCAACGTCACGACTTGCCAGCGCTTTAATCTTCTTTTTTTCATGCTCACTTCTCCATTACTGTATGGACCGCTTCCACCAGCACCATTAGAATAATTAAAATCAAAACTTGATTAGCCACTCCGTCCCAAAACCAACCAAAGTGCTTCCGGGTTTGATCGAATGTGGCTGTAGAAGATGATTTTTGAGTCACCTTTTTTACTAATCGTACTTCGCGTCGCCGTTGAAAATGGGATCGATCTGGTAGCTTTTCGAGAGTAACAAACTTGTCTGTAACAAACTTGTCTCCTGACTGATTAACTGCCATTAGTCCACCTCCGAGGTTAGCCCCGTCGCTAACACATCCAACTGCGAAATCACCACTACCAGACTGCCTTGATGACTACCAAGATGACCCGTTATGCCTACCGTCTGCCCAGATTCAAGGCCGTTAACTGTCCGATAGAGCGGCTCATTTAATTGGCCGTGAATCAAACAAACGACCTGTTTTTGAGTCCCAATCTGTAAGTCAAATCTGGCCGTAAATCGGGCTTTATTCTTAGGTTCAAAAATTGGTTTTGTGACCACCGTTCCGGTTAATTCCAGTCGATTGACTTGACGGTCAACGTGGGGAACTGTTCCCACGTCTCGAATCAAATACCGTAACCCTTCAGCTACCCGTAACCGAACTTTTGATAAAGCCAATGGAATTCGCTGCACAATAATGGGTAACTCAGTTGCCTTAATTTGTCCTTTCACCTTGTTAATTTGGTCATTAGAGGCACTATCAATCACCACCCCTGCCAAGAGCACGGGGACACCCGGAACAGCTACCAACACCCCATCACGTGACAATAAATGATCTGATCTATCTAACACCACGCGACAAACCATTGGATCGTCCGCCTGATCTAAACTAAACAGCTGCACAACCACCCAAGTTGCCGGCTTATTTTCCAAATCACTCATGCCAATGCCTCCAATAATTGTGGTGAAATACTCGTCACTTGCCCTTTCAAACTCACGATGCGATAAGTATCTTGATCTCCGGTTTCCAGTTTGTGCTGACGCAACCACTGAAAAGCCAAACCCTCAGTCACAAATAATTGACCAACAAGAGTCCCCGCATCAATATCAATTAAGCCGTATGTCATGTTCTTTTCCTCCTCCACTGATTTCTGAATTAAGCCCTTAACCACGGTATGGATGAGCCAAATCATCATGTAAAACTTGCCCATTTTCAATCAACTTATCGGCCATTTCTGTCAGCCCTTGAACCAACGAACTCTCATCGGGCAACATTGTCGTATCAAGGCGGTTCCGCAGCACCGCAAAATTATCTAGGAGTTCATTAATCGACTTGACCATCTTCTGAACTTCGCGTATTTGTGCATTCTGTTTCAACATATTTTGCCGTTTGACCTCAAGATCGTTCAGATCAGCCTTAATTTCTTCCTGATCAGCCTTAGCTTTTTCCAATTCCAATTCATAAGCCAACCGTTGATTGTGATCATCCACAGCGTCATCAACCAACTTTTGTAAATCCGCAATCTTCTCATTAGCGGCTTTCAAATCAGCCTTCGTATCTTGATAATCAGCTGGTTCAACCTCAACTTGTTTAATATCTGGATCACGTTGTTGTAACTTCGTCACTTGAGCTTGCAGCTTTTTAGCTTTCTTATCCGCTTGCGTTAGCAGCGTTTGGTTAGCCATATTCTCAGAGTAAGCCGCGGCCAATTTACGCTTCGTTTCCCGTAACTCGCGAACCGTCATCTCATCGGGCTTCTTCGTTTCACCCGAATCAAGTTGTTGGGGGTTGTCGCGCTCTTCAGGCGGCATTGTCGCAATTTCATACAAAACATTCATGCCTAAATACGACGA
Source organism: Levilactobacillus zymae (assembly GCF_032190635.1). NCBI lineage: Bacteria > Bacillati > Bacillota > Bacilli > Lactobacillales > Lactobacillaceae > Levilactobacillus > Levilactobacillus zymae. Next base: position 2,497 of record NZ_JAVLAS010000002.1, on the reverse strand, counting down.
CGTCGTCGTATTTGAAAATTCATTAGCGATTTTAATAAATCTCTGTGCTTGTCTAGGCTTTATATCAATAGACTCCAACCACTTACCAAACTCTCCATGAACCAAATCATTCTCTTTCACCCACTTCAAACGCCGACCAATTTCAAAAATGGCCTGGCCCCCAATTGATTGATACGCCTTAATCTCCGTCGTCACAGTGGTCAAATTATGGCTCAACTCAACTGCACTCGTTTCCTCAGCTTGTGACGTAATATCACGCCTTCCCGCATTCTCCATGTCCTTTACCTCCTTGAACTAGTCAACAACCACAACCATTTATCTAAGCGCCGTTGATTTACTTGTCAGGACACAAAAAGAGGGGCCCCACGCGCTAGCGTGAGACCCCCCGACTTAAGTACAGCGTCAGTATTGTCTTGTTTTGATTGAACCCACCAAACCCACTTAACCCGTTAATCACGCGTTAAAACTAACCATCAACCAGTATTCTCTCGAATTCGTAAATAAGAGTATCGTAAGAACGACCTAGCAATGATATAATGGTTTTGGCATGGCCTATCGTTTCCAAGACGTGCTAGGCTGTGTCAGGAGGGCAACGGTCGCTAACGTGTCTGATCACGTTATGCGGCACCAACTTCGCCATCTTGTCAAGAATTGGCGTTCTTGACAAGACTTTGGGAGCTGGTCCCTCTTTTTTTGTGCCCTGATAAATAAATCAACAGGCACTGTGCTATTTAAAGTTGTAAAGTAAATAGCACAGTCAGACAATACTGACAACACAAAAAATAATAAAACTATTAAGTTTGCCATATCAAGAACATACGTTCCCTTTTGGCTGACTATAGTTTACCGCACTTCCTAAAATTTGCCAAGCTATTTTTGTGAGTCCCCACACAAGACCCCTAAGTAGCAATACCCTCACACAGCAACAAGCCTATTCTAGATATATACCTATGGCAATTGATAGCAGCACTTTTCACCCCGTTCTTCTCCTCGTCTCCATTACCCACGGTGGCGCTGAATCACCACTCACCGCTTGCATCTCAGTTGAAGTGAGAACTGTTGGCTCATAATTATTTGTGCTTACAGTTGGCATTAGTGTCGTTAAATACCCCGTCCACGCTTGACTTTGATCCTGACGGCTCACCATAGCCGACTTAAATAACATGGTCACCGTCGTCAATAAAGTCGGCTGGTTACCACGCTGCACCCGCTTCAATTGCGAAGTTGCTTGTAATTGCTTCATAACCCGATTCAAACTCGCCGGAGAAATCCCTAACTCAGCCTGAATTTGACGCGTTGACATGGCAACCGAAGCAGCAGAACCACCCATTCGATTAATCAACGCAAGCACATCGTTACGCCATTCATTAGCATGGCTGTATTGTCGTTCGGCACGTGGCTTAGCAAATTTATGCCAGCCAATCCCCGCAACGACTTTACCTGAAAAATTAGGCACCCATTGATCCAATAGTCCTTGAACATAACTCAGTGCGGCCCCCCGATAGTCACCTGAATAAGCGTCTCTGACGCACTGTACAACTTCACGATCGACCAATGGGTCATGTAAATTTGAATTAAAGACGTCAAGCACGTCTCTCGCACGCTGCTGAGAAATTTTAGATTGATACATCGCTAAAGCTAGCGTCATAACGGTGTTATGACGGGCTAAACCATGGCCTGATTTGACTGTCGTCACTTTCAATAACGCTTTAAACCAAGCTTGATCAACCTGACGGCCCTCATCAGAAGACAATGAAATCACTTGATCTCCCATTTGGTCCGTGACGGGAACTTGAGCAGCATAATACTGTGACCACTTCATCAAAGCGCTCACTTGGATCAACATATTAGCATCAAAAAAAATCAGATTATCCTGACGCGGAATTCGGAAAATGCCAAAATTATTGCAGCCCACATCGACCCCAGTAACCCGTTGTTGAATCCACTGCCGCACAAAACTAGACATTTTCTGGGCCGCTTTCAAAACTGGAAACTGGCCGCGCTTCTTCCGTAAAAACATAGGCTGATCAAAAACGTAGTAGATATGGAACCCCTTCGCAGTCCGCAAAATCATCGTGGGAATGAATAAGTCGGCAACCGTGACCGCACCCAAAACTTCCCGCTCCCGAGCATCGCGTTCTTGCGCGTCAGCAAAATCAATATCAACGACCAAGGTATTAATCTGAGCTAAGTTAGCTTCTCGGTGACCACGAACGCTCCCCCTGTTCTGCGTGTAGCCCAGCCAGTTAAAGGTGTTAGGTGTCCAGTGAGTCATCCGATCAGCAATGGCCTCCAGGCCTTCAAAAGAGGTGATAACCACACCATGGGCTTTTTGCATCGAATCCTTACTGCTGAAGAGCGCAATGGCCCCTTTCTTTGTAGGGGTTTCCATCACTTGTCCGGCAATATTAGAACGACTATTTTTAACTTTATATGTATGTAATGAATCGTGTAATACCAGTCTTTGTGCAGCCTGAACCGTCTTTAAATCGTACAT